>JBDTTM010000010.1:0-25283 GCA_039930605.1 Bacteroidota bacterium | reverse complement strand
ACTACAAAGGAACTTATACATATTGTTATTGCACGAAAAGTTCTCATTTTTCATTTATCCTCGATGAAGTGCTGAAGCATGAAGTCCACCTGGAAACCTCTTCAGGCTTTGATATTGACCTGATCAAATCGCTATACCAAAGCAAAAAGATTGATAAGAATACAGTTATTATCTGTAACGGATTTAAGCGTCCGACCTACATAAAAGGCATTTGTGACCTGATCAATACCGGGTTCAACAACATTATTCCCATCATTGACAATATGAATGAACTCGATCATTATCCAAAATATCTGAAAGGAAAAAAGAAGGTAAAGATCGGGATCAGGATCGCATCAGAAGAAGAACCGAACTTCGAATTTTATACCTCACGCCTTGGCATCCGCTACAGTGAGATTAAAGACTATTATGTAAAAAGTATTAAGAAGAACAAACAGTTCCAATTAAAGATGCTGCATTTCTTCATCAATACAGGAATTAAAGACAATGCCTATTACTGGAGTGAACTGAATAAATGTGTGAATGTTTATTGCGAGTTAAAAAAGATTTGTCCGGACCTGGATTCCCTCGACATCGGTGGAGGATGGCCGATCCGCAAATCACTTGGATTTGAATATGATTATGAATACATGGCTGAGCAGATTGTAAAGCAGATCAAATCAACCTGCCGTGCACAGGGCGTAGCTGAGCCCAATTTGTATACTGAGTTTGGAAGCTTTACTGTTGCTGAAAGCGGTGCTACACTTTATTCTGTAATAGACCAGAAGCAGCAGAATGACAATGAGCTCTGGTACATGATTGACAGTTCATTCATTACTACCCTGCCTGATACATGGGGCATCAAACAAAAGTTCATCCTGCTGGCCATTAATCATTGGGAAAAAGACAGCGTACGCGTAAACATTGGCGGACTCACCTGCGACAGTGATGATTACTACAATACAGAGAGCCATGTGAACCAGGTTTACATGCCGAAAGAAGAAGACTTGAATGACGATCCCTTATACATCGGCTTCTTTCACACAGGTGCGTACCAGGAGAGTCTTGGTGGTTATGGCGGCATTCAGCATTGCCTGATACCTGCACCGAAGCATGTGATTATTGACCGGGAAGAAGACGGAGAAATAGTAACAAAACTTTTTGCAAAGGAACAGAGTGCGAAAAGCATGATGAAGATACTGGGATATTAACCCTGATTCAAGGCTGGTTTTAGGTTTTGTTTTTTGCCACGAATTCCACTAATTAATACGAAGTGAGAATTTATGTAATTCAATTCAAATGATTTCTTTGAAAAACTATTCAATTGCTGTAAAGCTCTGAACCGTATCTCCTAAGTTCTACGACTATTCGATAAGTGCGAATTCGTGATTTCGTGGCGGATTTTCATATTGGCCATTACCTGATTTGATACACTTATTGATAGTGTAACAACTTTTTCTACATTTGCAACCCGAAAAAAAATCTGCAAAAAATGGCTAAAATTAATGATGTAAAACCGGGTGCTTTCCTGAAGTACAACAATGAATTGGTACTTGTTACAGAAGTGATCCACCGCACACCAGGCAACTTGCGCGCCTTTTACCAGGCGAAAATGAAAAACCTGAAAAACGGAAAGGTTGTCGAAAACCGTTTTCGTGCAGATGAAGAAGTGGAGATGGTCCGCGTTGAATTCAAGGAAATGCAATTTATTTATCCGGAAGGAGAGCATCTTGTGGTGATGGACCCTGAGTCATTTGAACAGATACATATTCCAAAAGTACTTTTTGGTGACGGAGCACAATTACTGAAAGAAGGTATGTCAGTAAAAATCGCTTTTGAAAGTGACGAACCGATTTCTGCAGAGCCGCCGACATTTGTTGAACTGGAAGTTACCTATACAGAACCTGGTGTTCGTGGAGATACAGCTACCAACACACTTAAAGCTGCAACCGTTGAAACCGGCGCTACGATACAGGTTCCGCTTTTCGTGAACATCGGTGAGGTCATTAAAATTGATACCCGCGAGTGGAGTTACGTGGGCAAAGTGAAATAAAGATTTTTGTTTTCATGGTTAGAAAGGGCTGTCGAAAGATGGCCTTTTCCTTTTTGGGTAAAGGCCTCACCCCGGGCCCTCTCCGAAGGAGAGGGGGAGAACGAATAGATGTATAAGATTCATTTCTCTATTTTTGTGATTACTGAAAATTATGAAATCACGTAAGCCGGAAAGTTTTATCAAGCAACCGAATTATCCAGGAGGGAATAAAGCAATGGATGAGTTTATCAAAAAGCATCTTCGCTATCCTGATGAGGCATTGGAGAATAAAATTGAAGGGACTGTTGCCGTTGAAATCGACATTGATGTTTTCGGAAAAGTCTCAGCCGCTAAAGTAAAGCATGGAATCGGCTATGGTTGTGATGAAGAAGCAACGAGACTTGTGCTACTGCTTCAATTCGACAAGAAAAGATACAAGGGTATGCATGTGGTGTTTCATAAAACCATCAACATACATTTCAGGATGCATGAAGCAAGTAAGCCGGTCGAGTTTTCTTATCAATATAAGGAAAAAACGGTAGGGAATGTCTATAACTATACTATAAAGCCGGATTAATCTTTAAATACAAAAATTAAATACCGAGTCCCTGTAGCTATCGGAATGGAAAATAATTATTCGAGAGATTCAACTTGCTACTTTATTGTAACCTTCAATAAACTCCTTCCTTCAAGGAATGCTTCCAGTTGATCTCCTTCTTCAATCCTGCTCACGCCTTTCGGAGTTCCGGTAAAAATAAAGTCGCCTTTTCGCAAGGTCACATAGCGCGATACAAAGGCAATTATTTTCTCAAATGAAAAAATCATCATAGCGCTTTGTCCTGATTGAACTGTTACACCGTTTTTCTTCAGCTCAAAGTTCACGTCATTCCTGTTTTTGAGTTCAGCAACAGGAATAAAATCACCCAGAGGTGCGCTGCTGTCAAATGCTTTTGCGGGTTCCCATGGCAATCCTTTTTCCTTTTGTTTTTGCTGGATGTCGCGGGCTGTAAAATCAAGTCCTACGGAAACCTGGTCGTAATACTTTGAGGCAAATTCCTCCGCGATGTTTTTTCCTTCCTTACAGATTCTCAACACCAGTTCCACTTCATGGTGGATGTCGTTGGAAAAATCAGGTATGTAAAAATCCTTACCTTTCTGTAATAGAGCAGTATCCGGTTTCATAAAAAATACCGGCTCACCGGGAACTTCGTTTTTGAGTTCGGCGGCATGTTCTACGTAATTGCGACCGATGCAAATTATTTTCATTGTACGTATAGCGAAAGATTACGAATCTACGATGGTACGAATAGCGAAACGCTGCGAATCTACGATGGTACGAATAGCGAAACGCTGCGAATCTACGAATTATCGAATTTACGAATGAGGAAAGCTATACTTTATTGAAGTCCTTCAGGCGTAGTTGTGTGATGACATTTTTGGTGTTGGTTGCGAAATCACCCTGCATAATCCAGTCGTAATAAGAAGCGTCCTTTTTGAAAACTTCTCTCACCGGTTTGCCTTTGTGCTTGCCGAAGTTGAATACTTCCACTCCATCCTCACTCATCACAATCCGGCCGGCGAGGTCAACATTCCTGTGCATGGTACTGAACTGCGAAAGAAAATCAATGTCCCCTTTTAATGATTCATATTTTTCAAGCTGTGCCACGAGAACCTCATAGGTCGCATTGGTATCTGCCTCGGCTGTGTGGGCACCTTCAAGCTCCTTGCCGCAATAAAATTTATAAGCAGCCGATAAAGTGCGCTGCTCCATTTTGTGAAAGATATTCTGTACGTCAACCAGCTTGATGGAGGAAATATCAAAATGAACACCCGCCCTTGTAAACTCTTCAATCAACATCGGGATGTCGAACTTATTAGAATTATATCCCGCCAGGTCGCATCCGCCAACAAATGCATGAACCTCATTTGCCAATTCGCTGAACTTTGGCATGTCCTTAACCTGTTCGTTGGTGATGCCGTGGATTTTAGTCACTACTTCAGGAATAGGAATTGTCGGATTGACCAAATAACGCCTGGATTCCTTCGTGCCACTCTGGTTTATTTTCAGCAATGCCATTTCAACAATGCGGTCGGCACCAACATTTACGCCGGTGGTTTCGAGATCAAGAAATACAAGGGGTCGTTTCAGATTGAGGGCTGACATACTTTTTTTTTGAATTGCGAAAATACATTTTCCAATTTAAAATTTTACCAAACCTAGTTAAAAAGTTATGGCATTGTTTGAGCGTGAGAGATCCCTCACAAAGTTAGGGATGACAACAACGTTATTGATGGCTGGCGGTAGGGAAAATTTGCATTTGAAAGTAAAATTCTTCCTTCCGCCATTTTATATTTCATCACATTTGTCATCCCGAAAGAAGTGAGGGATCCTTCAAATTGGGCCACTACAGTTAATAAAAATGCCGCCTGGCTAGGTGCGAGACGGCATTTTCAAGAGGTGTTTCAATATTGTTACTGCTTACTTGTGACTGCAATTTTCTTTTGCAGTTCCTGTACGCTTGCTTTGAACTTTTTATCAGTTTCAATGAGGTTATTCACCGTGCGGCATGCATGAAGTACAGTTGCATGGTCTTTTCCACCACAATGCATTCCGATGCTTGAAAGAGATGACTTGGTCATGCTCTTGGCAAAGAACATCGCAATTTGTCTTGCCTGCACAACCTGGCGCTTGCGTGTTTTTGACTTCAGCAATTCAATTGGAAGGTCAAAATAATCACACACTACCTTTTGGATATAATCAATTGAAACCTCGTGATTGGTATTCTTCACGAACTTGTCAATCATCTGTTTAGCCAGTTCCAGTGTAATGGTTTTCTTGTTCATTGATGCCTGGGCAAGAATAGAAACCAAAGCTCCTTCCAGTTCACGAACATTTGAAGTAATGCTATATGCTATATATTCTACAATTTCCTTCGGAAGGTCAATACCATCCAAATACATCTTCTTATATAGTATAGCAATCCGAGTTTCGAGGTCAGGCATCTGGAGATCTGCTGCAAGTCCCCATTTGAAACGGGAAAGCAAACGCTGCTCCATACCTTGAATATCCACCGGTGCCTTATCGGAAGTCAGGATTAACTGTTTGCCGGTTTGGTGCAGGTGGTTGAAAATGTGGAAGAATACGTCCTGTGTTTTTTCCTTGCCGGCAAAAAACTGGATATCGTCAATGATTAATACATCCATCATCTGGTAGAAATGGATGAAATCATTCTGGGCGTTATTGCGGATTGCCTCTACAAACTGCGTAGTGAATTTCTCAGAAGAAACATAGAGAACCGTTTGTAAGGGAAACTTGTTTTTGATTTCACTACCGATGGCGTGAGCTAAATGGGTTTTTCCCATACCGACACCACCATATAGTAAGAGTGGATTGAAAGATGTTCCTCCAGGTTTACTGGAAACGGCAAATCCTGCAGAACGCGCAAGGCGGTTGCACTCTCCTTCAATAAAAGTATCGAAGGTATAGCTTGGATTCAGTTGAGATTCCACATTCACCTTTTTCAGTCCGGGGATGATAAACGGGTTGCTGATCGTCCTTGCCGCAGCAACAGGAACAGAAACCGGGTTATTGCGCAAAGCACCGTTTCCTCTTGCCGGAAGTTTTACTGTGTACGGATTTTTTTGTCCTTCCACGGAAGGTTCCATCACGATGCTGTACTCCAGACGTCCTTCGTTGCCGAGGTGATGACGAATTGATTTTTTCAGCAGGACGATATAGTGTGCTTCAAGCCATTCATAAAAAAACTGGCTGGGAACTTCAATCGTCAAAACTTTTTCTTCAAGCTTTACTGCCTTGATCGGTACGAACCAGGTTTTAAAACTCTGGGCGCTTACATTGTCTTTTATAATCTGAAGACATTTTTTCCAAATATTCTCACTTGATTTATCCATTGTAGTTTCAGAAATGTTTTTGGTTTGTGTTTTACTTTTAAGTGAATCTATTTTTATTATTTACTCCGATTCGAGGCGGAGCATTTATTGTTGTGCAATTGATACGCAAATATTCAAATAAAAAAAAGAAATATATTTTTTTTATGCTATTGATTTTTCGGAAACTTTTACAGTTGAGCCAATCACCTCTGTTCTGCCTGAATTTTTTTCTACATAAAAATCTATCCGTCCCAATTTTATTCCGGCCCATCCCACTTGTGCAACAAGTACTTCTTTGTCATGCCTGTTGCGGTAACGCACGGGATTGTCGAGAAATGTATGTGTGTGTCCACCGAGAATGAGATCAATGTTGAGTGATTGCTTTGCAAGAATCTCGTCTGATACTTTTTCTTCCTTGTATTTGTAGCCAAGATGTGACAGACAAATTACGATGTCGCACTTCATCTCTTCTCTTAAATAGTGTGCCTGGAATGCTGCCTTTTGCAATGGATCCAAATACTTTGTATTGCCGTATAATTTCGGATCAACCAGTCCACGGAGTTCTATTCCCACACCGAAGACACCTATTTTGATTCCTCCTTTCGTAAATATTTTTGATGGAATTGTTTTCTGATTCATTACTGTATCCGTGAAATCGTAATTTGAACACAGCAATGGAAATGAAGCATTGGGCAATTGCTTAACGAGTTCTTCCATTCCATGATCGAAATCATGGTTGCCAATAGTAGAGGCATCATAACCCATTTCCGACATCATTTTCAATTCCAGTTCCCCGCCGTACATATTAAAGTAAGGAGTTCCCTGGAAAATATCGCCGACATCCAATAACAGCACATTTTTTTCTTCTGCTCTAATCTTGCGGATCAGCGCCGCACGTTTTGCCACGCCACCCAGGCCTGCCCATTTCGGATCATTTGCCGGGAATGGATCAATATGACTGTGTACATCATTTGTATGAAGGATGGTGATCTTTTCGATATCATGTTTTGCAAATACCTCTATCGGATCCCAGCTAAGACCGAGAAATGCAGCACTACCTGCCACCGTTTTCAAAAAGTCTCTCCTATTTGACATAGCTGATCCGTTGGTCAAGATTTGATTTGATACTATGCCCTGCCTTCGTCTGGTCCATACAATATTGAATCATCGCATCCCGTATTTTCAGGTTAATATATTCCTTTTTTGAATCGGTGAGAAAAAAGTACTGGTCGCCACCGTTCGCCAGGTAATCAGATGTCACGGCCTTGTAATTACGGGTACTGTCGAATGGTGCACCATTTATGCTAACATCCACAGGTTGCTTATCTTTTATCTTGAACTGAATATGGCTGACGGGAACACCGTCCTTGGAAGCGAAATTTTCGATTAGTTTTTTTGTTTGGTTCCCGGTAAGTGAAATTACAACGAGTTCATTCTCGAATGGCATCAGTTCAAAAATATTTCCGCGGGTGATGCTGCCTTTTGGTAATTCAGCACGCAGCCCACCATTGTTAAAGAAAGCAAAATCAACTTTGGTATAAGTAGATGTATAATATAACTCATTGGCCATATCAAGGCAGGCATCAGAAAATAAATTACCAAGCAGGCTTTCAGGTTGCCCTTTTGTTAAAGCCAGGTCAGACGTGGCAATTACCTCATTCATTTTGCCTGACATTCCATCCCGGTACGGCTGAATTTCTTTTTCTAACACAGAATCAATACCTGCATTTACTGTATCCCTGAAAGCGTATTGACTGGTTTCAATCTTTATAATTTTTCCAGGATGGCTGCAAGCCGCTGCCAGGAAGGGAAACAAGAGTATACAAGAAAATCTGCCTGCTGTCATGGAAGGAGATAAAAAATCCTGCAACAAGGTTAGATAAAAGTTTTGATTGATTTTTCATTTTCAAAAAAATAATTTCGGAAATAAATATTTTCACTAAAATGTTTTACAGAAAATAAATTTGATTAAATCGCTTCTCGTAAAAAAATATTATTTCAAAAAAAGTGATTCTCTTCCGAATAAAATATGTATACAACAGAAATAAAAGTCCGCGTGCGATATGGAGAGACTGACAGGATGGGTTATGTGTATTATGGGAACTATGCACAATATTTTGAAGTAGCAAGGGTAGAGGCATTACGCAATCTGGGTTTCAGCTATCGCAAACTTGAAGATGAAGGCATCATGCTTCCGGTTATCAACTATGCAGTTAAATATATCAGGCCGGCTTTCTACGATGACGAGCTAACCATTAAGGTGACCATTCCTGAAATTCCATTGGCACGCATTAGGTTCGACTACGAAATCTATAATGAAAAGGATGAACTCACAACAGTGGCGGACACCACACTGGTATTCATCGATCGCTCCACAAATAAACCGTGCCCGGCACCAGGTGATTTTACCGATGCACTGATGAAATTTTTCAGCCCATAAAAAATAGCACCATTGAAAAACAAAAAAAGCGCCTGTGATCTTATCAACAGGCGCCTTTTTATTTGTTTTTCCTTCTTCGGATTTCGATATTTTCTATTCGAATTTTCCTATTTTACTCCATGCATCCTCTTCTCAAGCCATTTATACATCCCGAAAAGGATGAGTGCTGCTGCACCACTCAGTCCGATAAACACGCAGAAAAAGGTAAACAAGTCGGTAATCTGAACACCAAGGAAGGTTGGAATCTTGGCTGCTGCATCAGCAGGCGTTTCTCCGGCTCCTGGAGGGATTAATGCAGACAATGTTCCGGCAAATTTATTGGCAACAGCATTGGCAAGAAACCAGGTTCCCATCAACAGGGACGAAAAACGCAACGGAGCAAGTTTAGAAACCATGCTCAAGCCGATTGGTGACAAGCTGAGTTCTCCCAGTGTGTGAATGACATATAATGCAATCAGCCACCACATGCTTATTTTGGTTTGCGAATCCACTCCGTGAACGCCATAAGCAATTACCACATATCCGATGGCGACAAGCAATAAACCGAATGCCATTTTCATTGGAGATGATGGTTCGAGGTTTTTCTTGTGCAATGCATTCCAGAACATCGTCATCAGCGGGGCAAGCACAATAATGCCCAGCGGATTTACAGACTGGAACCAGGATGCCGGAAATTCGCTTTTTACAAAATCAGTAATGTATCCCGTGAAGAATAACAAAAGCAATACGCCGGCAATAACGATCTGGATAATCATCTGCATGTTCTTTTTCCATTCAAAGAACCACGACAACGCCTTCACAAGGAAGTAGCCCAACCCAAGTGAAAATACAAGAATCAGCCAACCGGGCAGATGAATGTCGACATCCCGCTTTACCTGTGTATCGGCAAACAAAGTGAGCGATGCACCTGCCTGTTCAAAGCATGCCCAGAAGAAAATCACGAAAAATGCCAGGATAAAAATTACACTGATGCGTTGTTTTTCGTCCTTCACAAGTGACTTATCACTGAAAATAATCAATGGCATCACTACGATGGCAGCATATATTAAGTAGCCGATAATATCAAAATCAAGGTTGAATAATGTTTTAAAATTGAGAAGGAAGAAAATCAACCCAATCGTACCGAGAACAGTAAGGATGGTCTTCATATCCATCTTTTGCTTCGGCATTCCGACTGCAACACCATCAGGCGTTTTCAGATGTTTATTTTTCAGCAATTCAAATGAGATCACACTTACCACCATTCCAATACAAGCAGCAAGGAAACCAAAACGGAAATCATGAATGTTGCCGGTATCTCCAAGTCCACCACAAATAAGCGGGGAGAAAAAAGCTCCGAGGTTAATCCCCATATAAAATATCGTGAATGCTCCGTCTATCCGGTGATCGCCTTGCGGATAAAGCTGTCCAACCATAGTAGAAATATTCGGTTTGAAAAATCCATTACCAATAATCAGGAAAGTAAGTCCGGCCCACATTGTTGAAATTGAGCTTGCATTCTGAACGCCATCCGTAACTGCACTTCCGCTCATGAACATCAGGAACTGACCGATTGCCATCAGTATACCACCATACAATATACTTCTTCTGTTTCCCCAATAACGATCAGCAAGGTATCCTCCCAATAAAGGAGTGAGGTAAACAAGGCCTGTAAAGCTGCCGTAGATATTGGATGCATCTGCACCTGACATGAACAATGCCTTCGTCATGTACAGGATGAAGATCGCGCGCATGCCATAGTAGCTGAAGCGCTCCCACATTTCAGTGAAGAACAAAAGGTACAAACCGCGTGGGTGTGAATCGTTGTTATTACTCATTTTGATTGGGTTAAAAGTTTAGATTGGACAAACCTACATGAATTTTTAAACTAAAAAAATTCCTTTAACCTAACAGCCATTTTCACGCAAAGCCGCAAAGAACGCTAAGTTGACTGCAAAATCAGCCAGCAATCGTTGTCCTCCATTTTCGGAGCGCGATTTCTGCGGGAAGTAAAAAAACACTTTACTTATTAATTATCATAACATCTTTGCCCTCTTTGTGCCTTTGCGTGACACCTTTTTTCTTTCATTTGCATTAAGATAAACCACCATGCCTGAAAACGGAAACGCAGAAACTCTCATCGAAAACGGAATTGCAACCGTCACTTTTTTTCATCCGCAAAGCAATTCATTGCCCGGAACTGTATTGAGGAAATTAGCAGGAGAAATAGAAGCTGCAGGAATCAATAAGGAAGTTAAAGTCATCATATTAAAAAGTGAAGGGGATAAGGCATTTTGCGCAGGTGCTTCATTTGATGAACTGATTTCGATTCAAAACCTCGAAGAAGGAAAAAAATTCTTTTCTGGATTTGCTGCTGTGATCAATGCCATGCGCAAAGCACCAAAATTTGTGATTGCCCGTGTTCAGGGAAAAGCCGTTGGCGGAGGTGTTGGCCTGGCCTGTGCGGCTGATTATACGCTGGCCATGGATACTGCATTTGTAAAGCTCAGCGAACTCGCCGTAGGCATCGGACCATTCGTTGTAGGACCGGCAGTGGAACGCAAAATCGGAACTTCTGCATTCGCACAACTCAGCATTGATGCCACCGAATGGCGAACAGCGCAATGGGCCAAAGAAAAAGGTCTTTATGCTGAAGTATTTTCTTCAACTGAAGAATTAGACAGGGCTGTGATGACACTCGCAATAAAGCTGGCTGAAAGCAATCCTGAAGCCATGAGAGAGCTTAAAAAAGTTTTCTGGAATGGAACTGAGGACTGGGATACACTATTAATAGAACGTGCGGAGATAAGCGGGAGGCTGGTGCTTTCCGAATTTACGAAGAAAGCGATTGAGAAGTTTAAGAGTAAATAAGAAGATAGATTAACTTAGCACCATGAAATCCAAGATCGAGAAAAAAATTCAACTCCCCCATTCTTGTTGAACAGGATGAAGACGGCATATATATTGTTACGTGCCCCGCTTTTGATGGTTGCCATTCCTATGGTAAAACCATTGATGAAGCACTTTCAAATATCCGTGAAGTGATTGATATTTGTCTTGATGAAATTCCAACCAGGGCATTGAACAGGTTTATTGGCTTTCGGGAACTTGAAGTTAAAGTTGCATGAGTACCAAGTAGCCCGTTGTTTCCGATAAGGATTTAGTAAAATTCTTGAAGCAATTGGGGGTTTTTTGAAACAAGAGTGAACTGATCACACCATCACTTGAGGCATGATGATGGCAGAGTTACAACAGTAACTGTTCATAAGAATGATGATCTTCCCGTAGGGCTCCTTCGTAAAATAGTTGATGAAGATTTAAAAATGAAAATGGACGTCTTCGCGAAACTATTGAAAAAGAAAAAATAATTATTGGACGACTACTTTTTGTACGGAGCTTCCTTTTTCTGTTTGGAGCTTTACAAAATAAATTCCGGAACTCAAATGAGTGACATCAACTGAAATTTCCTTAGTGCCATTAATGTATTGTTTGCTGTCGATTCTTTCTCCTAGCAAGTTGTAAAGTTCCATCAAACCATTCTGAATATCCGTTGTAGTGATGATATTTACAATGCCATGGGTTGGATTTGGAGACATCGTGAATTCATGATTATCCCTGTAAGGCTGGTTAATGGTTGTTGTTGTGTAACAGATCGTATCGGAGGAAACAATCATTTCAGGTGTTGAAACGAAGTTGTCCGTTACCAGGTAGGTATTGCCAACGGAAGAATTTACTAGATATGGTGAGATGGTATTGTTTATAAACGGGTCATTATTTAAAAATGAAACTTCACCGCAATTCGTAAAACCATTCGAATCGGTTTTTATCAATAGAAGCTGATATACTTGAATCTGGTAAGGATCTGTGAGACATGAAAGGATTATTCTTCCATTCATCATAGGTGCAAAAGAATAACTAAAAACCTTTTGCGGAATGTCGAAGAAATAACCGGCAATAGAATTACCGTTAATATCCATTTTCTCTATTGATGAACTCCACCAGATTTGACCTCTGCTGCCTAACAACAGAATAGTGGAATCATTGACGGAATAAATATCTTTGTTTTCATTGGAACGATCCCACAGAATGTTGCCTGTTGAATCATAACAAGTCAAATAAGATCCATTCAAATATAAGTAGGCATTGGGATTTACCCTGATGAATTTTGAAACACCCAGGCCGAAAAACTGTCTTGTTATCCAATTCGAGTGGACCACGTTTCCAACACTGTCTAATTTCATGCTTGTGACCCAACTTTCATACAAATAACCGTTGTCGTCAGTCTGCACAATGTCATAATGATAGTTCTGAATACTATCCTGTGGAAATATTTTACTCCAGTCAATACTGCCGGCACTGTCGATTTTTAATATTATTCTATTGTAATGAAGATTGCCAATGAGATGGTCAGTTGTGTAAGCAGATAATATAAACCCATGATCGCTTGTTTCATTTACTGATTCTAGGGAGGAAAGGTCGGCATAAGTCCTGTGCCATAAAATCGTTCCGGCACTATCAATCTTAAGAAGACAAGTATTGTTGTACTGGCCAATCACTGTCAATCTGTTTGCGGCTATTATAAAATTCCCATCTGAAGTCGGCAAAAATTGCGGATTTACTAATCCGTCAGGAGGACTGTTTGAAGAATATGTCTTTATCCAGGTAACAATTCCGTCCTTGTCGGTTTTTAATAATTGAAATCCATAAGCATGAGGAAAGGCAATGATTATGGAACTGTCTTGCAATACAATTGTTCCAAAGCTTCCCAAGTCATTGTAATACCATAACATTTTTTCAAAAGTATCCTGGGCCCGGACATTAAATGAAAAAGTTAGAAATAAAATCAAAGAATATTTTTTCATCTTAAAAAAATTGGAATTTAAAGCTACAACAAAAAACGTTATCGGCTATTAACCCCACTTTGCACGGGGCTTTAGCAGGCGAGAGGGCCTGCCTGATGGTAGGCAGGGATTTAGGGGTGTGTCAATGGTCAAATATGCTGAAGTAAATCTACACACCCCCTGCCCCCTCTCGCTTACACACAATCATTCGCCCAGAGGGGGTTCATTCCTCTATCATTCAGAATCGGATTTCGGCTGTCTAAATCCCCTCTGTACGGGGCTGTAGGCGTAGACGAGAGGGGCTGCATGCCAGCATAGGTTAGGGGTGTGTCAATAAGTACGTCTACAATTATTGAATCATCAGTTTCTGAACTGCACTCCCCTTTTCGGTTTGCAGTTTTACGAAATAAACACCCGGATTAAGATGGCTGACGTCAATTGTGTTTTCGTTGTTGCTATTAATAAATTGATGATGACCGACTTTTTCTCCAAGAAGATTGAAGATTTCAAATTCATGAATTAAAGAATGATTGGAAACTGAAATATCAATTGATGCTGAAGTAGGATTGGGAGAAATTAATATTTGAGAAACCGAATCTATATTTGTTGAAAGAGAGGTAATAGTCAGGCATTCAAGATCTGCTTGAATAGAAACCGGAATAGAAAGAATTGTATCGAGGGTCAGATTTGGATTTACAGTTTCACTTATTCTTGAAAAACTAATCATAGTGTCAATCATTGTAAAATTTGTTGAATTTCCTGAAAAGTGTTCACAATCCAAGTAACCGTTTTCGTCAGTCCGTATTAAAAAAGGCCGGCTAAATTGCCACATCGTATTTGTAGACTGACCGGTGAGTAAAAAACCTTTATTGTAAGAACTAATAGCCAGACTTCTGCTAAAATCTCCACTGAAATTATGATAACATTCTTGTTGCAAAATATTACCCAAAGTATCTATTCTCATCAGGTTTGCCCTGAGATCAATATTATTGGTCCTTCCAGTGATTATGATAGTTGAATCATTCAATCGCATTGCATCATGAAATTCCTCGTATGACCCTTGTGCTTCCTTATACCACTTGATATTTGCAGATGAATCAAGGCATAATATAGTCTTCAAGAAAAGGACTAGGTAAGTATTGCTATTCACGGCAATTAAAACTCTAAGTTGGTAATCATCCAATGAAGAAGAAAAATAGGAACGCTGAATATTCCCTGTTGAATCAAGTTTACAAATCATAGTATTGTACCCTTCTCCACAAAATAAATATCCGCCATTTACATCTTCAACGATTTCGGAACCTCCAAATGCAAGACTGTCTGTTGAATAAAGTTTACTCCACAAAAGATTTCCAATACTGTCGATTTTCATTACTATTTTTCTAAAGTAGGAAATACCGATAAGTGTATCCTGTAATGTGGTTGCTGAAATAATGAAACCATGGTCACGTGTTTCCTTTATCGAATTCGCATAAGTTGAAAAATATGATTTGGTCCAAAGAATATTTCCGGCAGTATCTAACTTAACAATGGAAGTAGAAGTTGTATTGTAATTTGAATTAAAAGAATAATACCCAAGCAAGACAATATTACCATCAGATGTCCTAAAAAAACATTTGGGGTTCCAAAGATCCGTTAATCCTCCTGCCATAATTTTTTTTGTCCAGAGAAGAGCTCCGGTTGAATCTGTTTTGATCAGAAGGTTACTTGATGTAAAAAGTAAAATGGAACTATCAGGTAAATCTGTAATTCCAAATCCACTTCCCTGGTCCGGATCATTAATAAATCTTTGAAAGGTTATCTGCCCCTTAGTAATCGTTGAATTGAGAATTAAAATAAAAAAGAGGAGTAAATATTTTTTCAAATAAGAAAATTTCATCTTCAAATCTAGCAAAATTAAGCTGAACTCTTTAAAATTCAAATCTCCATTGCCCAGTTGGCTATGGGATTCAGGGGTGTCTCACCGGTTGATCATTCGCAGATTCGCGCATTCGTATATTCGAAGTCTTTCGCGTTACGTACAACCTAAAAAGAATACGTCAGTCCACCCATCAAATTAAACTTCTCCGATGGATACCCATACCACTGCTCATACCTGGTAAAGAAAAGATTGTTCATGTTGAAATAAAAAGACAACACTTTGTTATAACGGTATTCAAGTCCGATGTTGAAGTCGTAATATCCTTTAAGCTTGACAGCAACAACTTGCGGAATGCTGTCAGTATTGAATGAGCGAGCGTACTGACTTCCTGCTGCAAGGAAAGTGACGTTTGCCTGTATCTTGTCTTTTAAATTGTACTTCACCATCAACCGCGCTTCACTGTTGGGTTTGTGCCAAGCTTTTTTCTCAACAGAGGTTTCGTAACTGAGGTAATCATACGCCAAAGCAATGCTGAGTTTCTCGTTGTTGCGGTAAGCAACTTCTGCGTGGATGTCAAAAACTTTTCCTTCGTCATAAACGATATTGAACATGTTGTTGTGAATAGTGCTGTCACTGCCTTCAACATACAGTGCTGTGTCATTCACAAACAATACCATGTTGGTCATCTTCGTGTACTTCGCCATGATATTAAATGAAACCTGGCTGCTGAAATTTCCTTTCAATCCACCGTCAAGGATGAGGTCGTTGCTCTGGTTGTGCAACAGTTTCACCGATGGAATTGTAAATGGATTTTCATCCGTAAGTGTTTTGTACGTTGACTTTTGCAGTCCGCCCGTTACGTCAGCAAAAATGTAAACGATGTGCTCAGCAATGGGAACAGAAACATTTACATCAGGATAAAAGTGTGCAGACACAGGACCGGAGTTGTGCTCCAGTGAAAAGTTGAAACCCACATTCAGATGAATCCTGTCGAAGTCGCGGGTGAAATGTGGATTGATTGTGACGATGTACCTGCCTGCATTTGAGTTCAAATCAAATTTCTCGAAGTCAGCAGCCTGCTTTTTGAAGTAGTCAAAATTGAGTCCGAGGCCTAACAGATTCTCGTCAAATGCTTTAGAAGCTCCGCCCCAAACGTTAAAATCATTTTCTGAAACGCCGAACTTGTCATTCAAACCATTGAATTGGAAAGTTGCATCGTAATTAATATGATCGTCATTCACCCAGTTGCTGATGATTCCCGCTTTAAAATTAAAATTGTTGAAGCGTTGCTTTGTTGCGTCAGGCTTCGTGGTGATCACAGAATCAATTTCATTGTGAATGCCATAAAAACCATAGTAGTGAAACACATCTCTCTCATATCCTAAGCTACTGCTAAATGTGGCATTGTCGAGAAAATATTTTCCATATACTTCTCCAAGATTATTGCTGTAAAGTCCGGTACGTCCCTGTAATGGAATCGGCCGGCTGGAAAAATGTTTTAGGTGCACGCCAACCTGGCCTGTTTTGGAACGCAAAGAATTATAAAACAATTCCCCCGTATAAGCATTGTAGCTTCCGAGGCCCAGTTTCACCAACGAATGGTACAACTTTGCAATCGGCTCTTCCTTGATTTTCACAGCACGGATTACGCCTGCTTCAAAATTCGTTTCAAGCTTCTTCGGCTCAATGGTGTAATTCATCTTCGGCGGATTCGAATAGGAAGTATCGCCCTCAGGTGAGTCACTGATTTTATTGGATTCCGTCAACACCGGTTTGTAATCCTTCATGATCACATATTCCTTGTCACCCAGTTCTTTGTCCTGCGCGAAAGAATAAAACGCCACAAGATTCAAAACAACAATTGAGATTATATATTTTTTCATTTTCTGTAAATCCTTTTCACGCAAAGACGCAAAGCCCGCTAAGTTTCATTTAGATTATTTTTATCTACTAGTGCCTATCGCTATTTTTTGCCTATTGACTATTATCTACCGGCAGTTTCTTTCTTCTGGCTACTTGCTTTTTGGTTCCAGTCATCTTCTGTCTATTGCGGACGGCTGCTGACTTCCGCTTCCTCCTTCCGACTCTTCGGCTGTTCTTGCCTACTGCTTATTGCCAACTGCCTACTTAATTACAAATTCTCCGATTAAGATAATTTTCAATTGAACTTCGCTCTAACTTAATTCCCGGTAGTATCAACCGGCTCCTCCTCCATCTCCGGCTTCTTCATCGGTACATTTTTATTTTCTGATGCTACAAGCTCCCCGAATTTTTGCTGCGCCAGTGCCTTCAAATCCTCCGGATCATTCGGATCTTTCTGGTAATTCTGAATGATGCTCTTATATGTTTCTTTTGCCTGGAAAGTATCGCGCTGTGCCAGGTAATTATCCCCGAGGAGAAGAAATCCTTTTGCAATCCAGTAATCGTAACTCGGAACCTGGTCCTGCAGCTTGATCACCTGTTCCTTGCACTCTTTGTAGTTCATCAACCTGTATTCTATCAATGCAAGATTATAGTTTGCCTCTGCAGTCATTTCAGAATTGGTGCGCTTGCTGACGATGGTAAGCTCCGCTTTTGCAGTTGTGAGGTCTTCCTTTGCCATTGATGAAAGGCCCTTCATAAGGTGTGCTTCATTTTGCAAATCTTTATCTGCGGTGGAACCGATCAACTTATCAGCATTTGTAATTGCCTTGTCGTACTGCTGAAGTTTATAGGCACATCGCATCTGTCCGGCCTGCGCTGCGATGATGTTATCACGTACTTCTGCAACAGATTCCAGTTGCTCGAAATTCGTTTGCGCAACCTGGTATTGTTTCAACCTGAAATTTATCAATGCAGCATTCAACAGGGATTTTTCAGTGAAAGCATTTTTACTTTGACCGATTACAAAATTATATCCCGTCAATGCTGCTTCGTATTGCTTGCCGCGAAACTGACAATCGGCTTTGTAGTAATTCGCATTGATGCGGAATGCACCGTCAGGAAATTTCTGCAGGTAGTTATCCATTTCTTTGATGGCGGATTCACAATTACCCTGTGTATAACGCAATTCGGCTGACTCATACACCAATGAATCCTGGCTGGCCAGCGACACATCAGCATTCGGCACATTTTTGATATATGCCAGGTAATCATCAACCTTATTCTGGCTCACAGAAATATTTTTCAATTGCGCCAACGCTTCCTTCGACTCAGGCGTATTGGGATATTTTGTCACCACTGATTTATAAGTTGCCACTGCTGCTTCATCCTGCTTACTGTTGTATTGCACAAGTCCCAGGCCAAGCATCGCCTTTTTCACGTAACTGCTGGATGGATAATCATTGATGATTTTTTTATACCAAACCGTCGCCTGTTCATTGTCACCTTTTATCAAACTCGCATTGGCGGCTTCATACAGCGCATCATCAAAATAAATTGACTTCGGATACTGGTTAAAAATTTTCTGCAGCGTGAAAATTTTGTCAGACGTTTTATTCTGAATTCCCAGGATTACAGCCCTCTGGTAAAGTGCATAATCACTGCTCTGTGCTTTGTTATCAATTGCCTGTGAGTAATAATCAGCCGCATTGGAGCGGTCGCCCATCATGAAAAATGAATCAGCAATGCGAAGCAAAGCATCATTGTAACGGGCATTGTCCGTCTGGGCCTTCGCGCTGATGTATTTACGGAACCAACTCTGGGCATTGTTGTAATCCTCCTGCTTGAAATAGCAATATCCAAGGTTGTAGTTGGCCAGGTTGTAATAATCCAGATTCAGAGATGCAGGCGTGAAAAGAAAATCATTGTAACTCCGTTGCGCTGCACCAAAATCCTTCTGTTTGAATTGCGCTTCTGCCGTCCAGTACAACGCAGCTGCGGTCAGCTTTTGATCGAAAGCATTTTTCCTGGAAGAATTGAACAGCGAAATACTTTCCGGAAATTTATTATCCATGAACAATTCAATTCCCCTGTAATATGAAACACGCTGGTAAGCTGCCTTCATATTGTCTGTTTTGTTTTTTATATTTTCAATCGCTGCCATTGCATCCCGGTAATTTTTGGTGGATGCATACATGTTCACCAGCATCTCATTGCTTTCATCGGCATGTTTGCCCTGCGGAAATGCGGCCAGGTAGTTTTTGAATGCTTCCATTGCCTTCGATTGAAAATTCAATTCATAGCTCAGCTTTGCATAGTTGAATTTTGACTCTTCCTGGATTCCTTCGTCATACCTCATATTTCCTGCACTCTGGAAAGCGGTTCTGGCACTTTGCTTGTTATTTGCCTTCAGGAAGCAATCGGCCAACTGGTAATACCCATACTGTGCAAGCGAATCATCACGGTCTGCAACACGTTTGAAATAGGTAATTGCTTTTTCACAATCGCCCGTTTTTGCATAGGAATAACCGAGCTGGTAATAATCTATTCTGGTGGCAGCGCCTGAGTTTTTTTCATAGTCGCTTATGTAAGGAATCGCCTCCTTGTAACTTCCTTTCCTGTAATTCGATTCCCCGATCATCCGGCCGATCTCCATTGCATTCTTCGTATTCTCCTTATCCATCAATGATGGCGCATATTTCAGGACCTCCTCATACTTGCCTTGCAGGTAATAAATCTGCGTGATGTAATAAGGAGCCACTCCTCCGAACGCTTCACTGTCCTGTAATTTTAAAAAACACTTCAACGCTGTTTCATAATTCCTGCTCACATACATCATGTGCGCATAATAATATTGTGCAGCAGAAGCGTATTTGCTGTCACCGTCCTTCACATTAAAAAATGCCTTTCCCGACTTATCATAGTCGTTAGTCATATAATACGCATAACCCGACTTGAAATAAAATTCATCACGGTCACTTTGAGAAAGTGAATTCGGCTCAATCTTCGCAAACCATTCAATGGCTTTTTTCCATCGTTTCAGTTTGTAATAATATTTACCCAACTCAAACTGCGCTTCACTATAGCGTGGGCTCTCAGGATAGTCATTCATGAATTTCAGGAACCTGTACTCCGCATCCTTATTGAAAAGCTCTACGGCGCATTTGGCAGCAAGAAATGCTGAACTCATGGCTGCATCCATCGATACATCTTTAGAATTTGCTGTGGCGTCAAACTCCTTTTGAGCGGCTCCATATTTCTGCTTATTAAAAAGCTCAAGCCCGAGGCGGTATTTATTTTCGGAGTCGGTATATACAACAGTTTGCTGGGCATACACAAAAGTCAACTGCCAGCAAAGCAGCAGGAACAATATTTTCTTCATTATCAGTTTGGAAAGAGTAAAACGGCTTCGGCTCAAAAATATTTCAATGCATCAAGCAGAACCTTGATTGACAGGCGATTTAACCAACAAAGTTTTAAACAAAAAAAACTGAATCTCAATTCAAAAAACTGATTTTTACATCCAGTCTTCCGGCCTCAAAAAATCTTTTTCACTAAATGCAAGATTGATGTCCTTTATCCTGTAAAGCGGAACCTTGCCGTAAAAAGATGCCCACATCGTGTAGGTACTTGGTGGTCCGAGCAGGTAATCGCAATATGACAAAGCATACATATCCTCCACTTCGTGGCCGGAAGGGAAACAACAATCCATGTTTTTAAAAATGGAATAATCATGCTTGCTGTTTGAGGAAATAAGAAAGCGGATTTTCCTCCCTTTAAAGATGTCAGTCACGCTCAGCATCATCGAATAATATTGTTCCAGTGAGTAAAAATATTTCCCGCCTTCGAATTGTGCATAATCGCCATGCCGGATATGAAGGCCGATCAACAACTCGCAACCTTGCCGGGATTGGGCAATCACGCGCGCTACATTTTGCCTGTGCTCATCAACCAATTGAAAATAGTTCCTGATGTAGTCCTGGTGTTTTTTAAAATAAGGCACACACCTGAAAAGCCATCCCTGGGCAAATAGATATCTTGCCTGCAGCTTCACCCTGTTTAATTCATCATCAAGAAAAAAAATCTCGTTATAGTTCAGGTGGATACACCTGGTAAATGAATTATTAAATCCCAGCCGGTCAATAATTCTCGCAACGAAATGAAGAAATTGGTAAATCGGTTTTCTCAGCCAGTGAATTTTGAGCGCCGGATTTTTTCCAGGTATCCTAAGGAAAACGCTGTCCCTGGTAGATGAAAAGTAATCAGCATATTCATAGAAAGTAAGATTTACCACCTTGGTATCAGATTCGAGTGAATAGGCGATAAAATGTGCGAACAGGAACAAACTGTTTCCCAATTGTCCCGGGCGCTTACAAACAATAATCATTCTTGAAAATTATTAATTGACAAAAATTATATATGAACACCGCACACAGTATTGCACAAATTCAATTTCATGCAATGATCCTTGTCCCTTTATTACTGGCTGTTACCTGTTCGCTAAGCAATGTTTGGCATGTCTTCCTTCTGCAACTCAAAATGATCTTCTTCTTCCTTGTGTTTCATGATTTGCTCCAATGCATCAGGAACTACATCACTACAAATGGTGATAAAGCTACCCTTCTTTGCATTTTTAATAGCATAGTCAATCGCTTCCGGTTCACTTGGTATCACCTTCACTTTTTTATCAGGGTTTTTATTCTTGATCCCCTTCATGATGAGATCAATAATTGCCTGCTCGGTTTTTCCGCGCAGGTTCCTGTCCTGCCTGATAATGATTTCATCAAACATTTCTGAAGCGATCTCACCAAGCTGAATCGTATCCTCATCGCGCCTGTCGCCTACACCTGCAATGATGCCGATTTTCGGCTTCGCATCCATTTTTTCCAAAAATTTACCCAAAGCCTGGAAGCCGGCAGGGTTGTGCGCATAGTCGACCATGACCGTAAATTTGCGGAACTGGAACATGTTCATACGACCCGGTGTTTGAGTTGGTGATGGAATAAATGTTTCAAGCGCCAGACGTATATCGTCTATTTTGAATCCCTGCACAAATGCAGCAAGTACAGCAGGTAAAATATTCTGTATCATAAAGACAGCCTTGCCGGAAAATGTAAGCGGAATCGCAACGACCTTGTCAACCCTGATCTTCCATCCGCCTTTGCAGATGGTGACGTATCCGTTCTCCACGATGGCAGCAATGCCATTGCGCTCCATGTGTTCCTTTATGCGTGGATTGTTTTCATCCAGGGAAAATAAGGCAATGTTGCAATCCAAACCTTTTCTCATATTATAAACGAGGTCATCGTCTGCATTCAATATCGCATACCCGGTCGGCAACACACTTTCCGGTATCACAGCTTTTACACGCGCCATGTCCTCTACAGTATTAATATCTTTCAGGCCAAGATGGTCTGCCTGTACGTTGGTAACAATACCGATATCACAGTTGTGAAAACCAAGACCGGCTTTTAAAATTCCGCCACGGGCACATTCCAGCACAGCATATTCAACAGTTGGATCTTTTAAAACGAACTCGGCACTTAACGGACCTGTGCAATCGCCTTGCTCCACCATCCTGTTGTGAATGTATATTCCGTCAGTTGTGGTGAAGCCGACTTTGTATCCCATCGTTTTCACGATGTGTGCAAGCAAACGGGTAGTAGTCGTTTTTCCATTGGTTCCGCTCACAGCAATTATCGGAATGCGTGAAGTTGATCCGGCAGGATAAAGCATGTCGATAACAGGTTCCGCTACGTTGCGCGGTAATCCTTCAATCGGTGCCAGGTGCATCCTGAAACCCGGGCCTGCATTTACTTCCAGCACAGCTCCTCCGTTTTCATGCAACGGCTCCCTGATGTCAGGGCTCATGATGTCGATACCACAAATGTCCAATCCGATAATCCTGGCAATTCGTTCTGCCATAAAAACATTGAAAGGATGAACAATATCAGTCACGTCTGTTGATGTGCCACCGGTGCTGAGATTGGCCGTACGTTTGAGATACAGCTCCTCTCCGGTTTTCAAAACTGTTTCGAGATGAAATTCCTTCTCTTTCAGAATATCCTCCGTCATCGCATCTATCTTGATTGCCGTAAGAACTTTCTCATGCCCGTATCCCCTTCGCGGATCACTGTTTACAATATCAATCAATTGTTTGATCGTATGCTTTCCATCACCAACCACCATTGCAGGTGTTCGCTTTGCAGCAGCAATAAATTTGTAATCCACCACGAGTAAACGGTGATCGTGGCCGGTAATAAATTTCTCTACGATCACGCCACGGGAAATTTTCTTCGCCAGGTGAAGCGCTTCAACAGCCTGTTCCCAATTGGTAACGTCTATCGTTGCGCCGCGGCCATGGTTACCACCCACAGGCTTCAATACGACAGGGTAGCCGATCTTCTGCATAGCTGATTCAAGGTCTTCTTCATCGTACACCACGCGTCCACGCGGGACAGGAATTGACATGGCTTCGAGGAGATTTTTTGTTTCCTCTTTATCGCATGCCACTTCAACAGCAATGCTGCTGGTGGTGCTTGCTACTGTGGCCTGGATTCTTTTCTGATTAACACCGTATCCCAACTGCACAAGTGAATGACGGTTCAACCGGATCCATGGAATTTTTCTTTTGATGGCTTCTTCTACAATACTTCCTGTAGACGGTCCAAGGCGATCATTCTCCCTGATTTCGCGCATGGTCTGGATGTCCTCCGCCAGATTAAATTCTTTGTTATCAATCAGTGCTTCTGCAATCCTCACTGCACACCTGGCTGCATAAATGCCAACTTTTTCTTCTGAATAAGAGAAGACCACATGGTACACGCCGTGTTCGCCTGTACTGCGTGTACGACCGAAACCGGTATCCATCCCCGCCAGTGTTTGAATTTCGAGTGCGAGGTGTTCGATCACGTGACCAATCCAGGTTCCTTCCTGAACTCTTTTGAAAAATCCTCCACGCGTATTTTCGCTGCATTCATGCTCGATCATTGTCGGAAACATTTTTTCGAGACGCTCAGAAAAACCAGGGATTTTATTGGTTGGTTTTTCCTCCATGTCTTCAATATCAAGGCGCATCACAATCAATTTGTGTCTGCGGATGCTCCAGTAGTTGGGACCACGCATGGCGCGGATGTCAAGTATTTTCATAGGAAGTGGTTGAGCTTGTTTGTAAAAGTTGTTCAAATTAGAAAGATTTTTCTTGCAGACAAAATCTTCCTGCTATTTGAGAGGAAAAACTCAGTGTTTCAGCGCCCTCTTCTTAATCATTCCACCCCTGGTTTCCTTTACGCTGCTCATAACTACAAAAGAATTGGGGTCTATTTTTTCAATTTCCTGGTTGAGCTTGCTGATTTCCAGCCGTGTGATCACCGTATAAATAATGTCAATATCCCCGCGCTCTCCATGCGTGCCAAATCCCCGTTTTCCTTTGTAAACAGTAACACCCCGGCCCATTTTATTGATGATCATCTGCCGCACTTCGTTGCTGTGAGAGGAAATAATAGTGATACCTGTATATTCTTCTATACCTTCTATAACAAAGTCCACCGTCTTGGAAGCTGCCAGGTATGTAATCATGCTGTACATAGCGGTTTCAATAGTCAGCAGGTATGCCGCTGCAGAAAAAACCAATACATTGATGATAATGATAATGTCACCGATGGTTGTGCTGAATTTCCGGCTCAAGTAAATGGCTACGATCTCTGTACCATCAATCACGGCGCCTCCCCGAACAGTGAGCCCGATTCCTGCGCCAAGAAAGAATCCTCCGAAAACTGCGACAAGTAAACTATCATGAGTAAGATCCGGAAAATGAACCGTTGCCGTAACCAAGGCCAGGCCTGCGATTGCGAATGCTGCCTTCACGGCAAATTGTTTACCTATTACTTTGTATCCAAGAATTACAAAAGGAATATTGATTACCAGGAGCAGGACAGAAAGTGAAACATGCGTTAATTCACTGGTGAGCAGTGCAATACCAGTTGCACCCCCATCAATAAAATTATTCGGAAGCAGGAAACTTTTCAGTCCAAGAGCCGCTGCAAATATTCCCAAAACAATCAGCACAATGTCTTTGGCAAGCGCCATGGCATTGATCCTTAATTCACGGAAACCTTTAGCAAGCCGAAAAGGGGATATATCCTTCGCGACCGCGACATTTTTCTTCTTGTTCCTCAGAACAGTGTTGATGACTATTTGTGACCAAAACGGGTTCATTGGAACCAAAGATAGGAAATACGATTTGCAAATTTGAAGATTTGAAGATCCGATAAAAATGTTGAGAACCCAATAAGGACCTGTCTCCCGAAACAATTGATACTGCTATATTTGCACCCATACTTAATACAACTAATGGAAATTCCAAAAGGGAAATTAATTGCCATCGGTGGCAATGAGGAT
>JBDTTM010000009.1:0-25621 GCA_039930605.1 Bacteroidota bacterium | reverse complement strand
ATGGGCTTTCAGTTCTTTGGATTTATATGCAGTTTCAAATTTTACCATTGTGTTTTAGTGTAAAGATAAAATTAATGTCGCGCTTCTTTTTAGAGCGAGGCATGGCTGATGCAAAATAGATACACTCGGAATTGTTAATTTGAAATTTGAATTGCCGGGGGTATGAACCTGTGTCTATTGCGAATGTAGATTTGAGCCCGGGAGAAAAAGAAGAAATAACGATGGGCTGAAACCGATAACGGTATAACCAGGTTCTGTTTAATATTACAAAAAGAGGTTGTCTCTAATGTGAGGCTAAAATAAGTTCATTAGTCATTATTTACTCGTAATGTTTTTGACCCAATCAACAAGAGTTTGATGGTAACCTTCAGCAAGGCGAGGCCAATCCCATTCTTTTCCATCATTAATTAGTTCAATGCCGTGGCTCGCATTTTTATATACTTTCAATAAATAATTTTTATTACCAGATTCTTTAAATACACCTTCAATTAATTCTTTACTTTTTGCAGCAGGCACTGCATCGTCAAGTTCACCCCATATTAAAAGTTTAGGAATTTTTATTTTTTTCCAAATAGGTAGAGGATTAAAAGTAAGCCAGTCTTTCACTCCAGCGCTAACCGGTCCCATTACAGAATCAGGGAGTAATGTATTTTCATACCACGATTTAGAACGGATTTCAGATAACCTGCCATCTAATTCGTTTTTGTCTCCTGAATTATTATATTGATAATTACGCAAATCTTTTCTGAAATTTAATACATAAGCAATTGAATCTTCACTTACTTTCCTGCTGATTAGTTGATGCTCAACGTCAAAATCATTTTGCTCATCAGGTGTGATGCCAGGGGCAGAACCCGCGATAATGAAAACAATATCATCGGAGCGACTGGCAGCCAATGGTCCCACATATCCTCCCTGGCTAAAACCCATTATCCCAATCTTATTTTTTTGGATAGAGGCATGTTGTTGCAAAAAATGTACTCCTGCAATGGCATCGTCAGCTAATAATTCCATTGAAACATTTGTTCCTGTTGATGCCCCTTTTCCTCTTCTATCATAAATTAAAACTGCGATTCCATTCCGTGCAAATAAATATGCTCTTGATTTATAAAAATCTTCCCCTCGTGTTTGATTTCCTGAGCCATGCACTTGAATAATTGCCGGGAAAGGTCCCTTGCCTATAGGTAGAATTAATGTGCCGGATAGTTTTGCATCAGCATTTATAAAACTAACTTCTTCAGTATTAAATTGTACTGAAGTGTTGCTGAGTTTCTTTATTGAAAATGTAGCGTTTATTCCGAGTCCTTCCCAGTCACCAGAAATGTTCCTGTCATTTAAAATGCCTTTAAAGATTGCCTTTGAATTTTTATCTATGTACTCAAAATGAACAATTGAGTCCTTAATTTGTACTATGCTAAAGACCAAATGATACAGCCCGTAATCAGGAAGGTTGAAATCACCCTTAAGTTCATGCTCGCTCAAGTAGAAATTTAATTCTGTATTCCATTCTTTATTATCCTTAATTATTCTACCTTTCCATTGACCCTGCATAATCATCATCTGCCCGAAGGATAACTGATACATTAATACCAACAAAGACAATAATGTAAAACGAATGATTTTTTTCATGTTGCATTTTTTGTATAATGGAAAGTAAAGAGAAGAAGTAAAGTAATTAATTCCAGTTGCAAATTTTTATTCTCTTTTTCAAGAGGTTGCTTTAATAAACCAGGGTCTTTTCTGTTTGCTTTCTTCATTATACTTGACAAGAAACATTAGTTTGGTAATGAATAAATTACTTTCCCCGTTTCATCCAAATAATCAATTTTAGCTTTGCCGGTTGTATCTACATAAGCCCTGAGTCTTGGATTGGTCTTTTTGTCAAAAAGAAACAGGCCTGTTTCATCGTGTCTGTTCTTGCCTACAAATACTTTATTATGTGAATCTATTGTTTCCAAGAATTTATTTTTTGCCTGTTCACTTCGCTGTTTATCTGGGATTGCGTTAATTGAATCAAGCATTCTGTCTATTACATCTGAAGTATATTTATCAGATTGAGGTGCTACCCAATAACCAGCAGTGGCAGTTTTTTTTGTTTCTTCATCGTTAATTACCTGCATATATAAAACCTGATCCTGCTTATATTGATCCATTGAAAAATGGCTGCCCCAATTACCAAATACATAACCACCGCTCTCCTCGCCATCGTCATTAAAAATAAGAATGCCGGGCCCACGGTCTTTTGGATCATATAAAACCCTCCCGTTGGTGACAGGGGAAGGCAGTGAAGACTTGTTTGCAAATACTATATCAATTTTTCCACTTTTTTCTACAACATTTATTCTTTCAACATCTATTTCTTCAAATTTTTCTTTCTTTTTTTTATCCAAGAATTCCAATAAAATAAAAGTGTTAAGTACTACAAGTATTAGTACTGCCACTTTAAGAATATTTATTTGTCGAATGAGATTGACCCTCATATTTTTATTTAGTAACTCCGTCATCAGCACACCCTGAACTTGTGTGAAGTACGGGAAGTTGCCACAAGATGAGATTTTTATAAAATTACCTCGATTTTATTAAAAGAAATGAGTAAATTTTCAATAACGGGGCTTAATGAAGTCTTTATTTTCTCTTCAGAATGGAGCTATTATATTTGCGTCCCCATGACTGCCACGCCAGAAAAAACTCAAGTTGAAATACTCTGTCCTTTCTGTATCAAAGGATTTTTGGTACCTGTATCTGTCTACCTGGAAAAGGATTCAATTCAGTGCATTAATTGCCTTGAAAAAATAACGGACCTGAAAACTCGACCTAAAATTGTCAAGTTGAACAAGTGAAGCTGCTTGAGCGTTCATGCCAAATAAAACTCCACTGATTTTTAATTGGAGTTTGGTCTGCAGCTTGAAAGTTGGTATCATTCTTCATTTTTTTTTAGATATTTATGGTTATGGAAAAAGATAACAGTTCAATATTCCCGATTAGGATTGGCAAAAAAGGCGTTAACGATTACTTTTTGTTGTATGCGACCGGCGAAAAAATTCCCTTTCCAACCGAAGAGGAAATTGCAAAAATTAATGAGGAATTCCCTGAAATAAATCCAGCCGACATTCCTACTGAATAAAGTCATCATATTCGATTACCAGGTCCTCAAAGGTTCTCAAGTCTTCTAAAAGAAGATTTAACGTTAAATCATTTCTGGTTGCGAATCGATTTTCTGCGGAAGATTTTCCATCTTGCTTTAATGCAATCAAAAATAATTTTGTCTGCGCGGTCGGCATTATCAAAATATCCGTTATTCTGTATTCTACATCGTCGTGTTTTATGAAAGTACCAATCAACGATAAGTTGAGGTTCTTAATCCGAATACATTCAGAATAGGTTGTACAAATCTCAGCGCTCATGTCGGCTAATATCGGAAATTGTTTAATGTAGTGGGTTTAAACAGTCACCAGTTGATAAGTATATTTTTCTCTTGGACCTGAAAAGTAATGGTTAACCCAGGTAGATTTACTTGACAATTAATACATATCAAAATGAATAACGACCAAGAAGATTTTTATTGCGAAGGACTGCAGAGTGGTTATGCGGCATCCGCTCCGAAAGGAGAAGTCCTGATTCACATCGATGAAGCAGACAAATCGATGTTACCATTATTTTGTCCCGATTGCGGCGGCCAAGCGTATATCCGTAAACCGACTTTTACTGATAAACGAGACCACTATGTACATAAGCCAGTCTACAGTGAAATTTATAGAAGAGGAGAGTCGGAACTGCATCGACAATGCAAGGAAGAAATTTACGCAGAGATGAAAGAACGATTTCCTGAAGGTAATTGGCAGACTGAATTAGTGTTGAATAAGAATAAGGAAAAAGGATTTGCTAAAGTTAGGCCGGATATTAGTGGAGTAATCGATGGAAAAAATGTTACCATAGAAATTCAATACAGCAGTCTGGGCATTGCAACAATGTTCAGAAGAATGGTGGAGTATAAAAAAAGAGGTTGGTATGTGCTTTGGATTGTTCCATTGAAAAAGCCATTGAGTGGAAAAAGATTTCGGCCACGCCTATTTGAATTTATATTACATCAAATGTATTTTGGAAAGGTGTTCTACTGGATGAAAGGCATGGGTAGAGATGTTGAGGGAGTTTACTTTAAGAGATTACGCTATACTACCGAGGTAAAAGAATTCTATAAAGAAGGAGAGTTGATGACTGTTGGAGGTCATAAGAAAACCTACTCTTTCTTACGCAGACCTATATCTGCTCCTCAGCAATTTGACATTACTAATTTTCTTTTTCAAACAACAGGAGAATGGCAAGCTTCGAAGAAATACAGAGCTAAGAAGAACACACCTATTATTCCGGCTCGTAGTCTTTTTACCAATTTTGCAAAGTGGTGGGATAAAGAACCGGCAGACTTGGAGAATGAATATTTCGAAATGCTACGTAATGCAAAATTGTTGGAAGAGGATAAAGAAGAAAGCGTTTGTGAAGTTCCTGTGGTAGAACCGAATGTGAAACCTATCGAGTTACTTGACCCTTATCCTGTTTCTTGATGAAATTTTAAATAACGGATTGTTCCTCATAATGCTGCAGATGAATCTTAATGAGGCTATCAATATCATTACGTTTGTATAATGTCCGTGGTAAGTAGAATTCGGTCAACATATCCTCAATGATGCCTTGACATTTCTCACTTAGAAGCAGTAAGACTCCGTAATTAAAAGCAGAGTCCGGAGGATTAAAATATTGATTCAGACTGCAATTTTCAGCGAAATTACAGACGAAATTTTGCTCTTCGTCAACTTCTTTTCCTGGAGACGCTTTGTAAAGCTGTTCAATCTTATAAATAAATACAAGAATTGTTTCGATTGCTTCTTCCTTAAAAGTCTTACTATTAAAATTTGGAAATGCAGAACCAATATGAATCAAGGCTTCTATTTTGTCATCAGCACAACATTGTTCGTAATGAGCACCACGCTCCAGGGTATCAAGTGACACTTCACAGTTGTCATAAAAATTATTCCTACGGTTGCTGATACTATCTTCCTTTTCCCATTTGTTGATGTCATCAGTCCATTTCTCAATTAAACTTTTCCATTGATTCCAGTTCTCCGAATCTTTTGTCCTGGACATTACCTCATTTTCCAAATCACTTAATATTTGAGCATCGTCCCATCCGTAATCCTTCAAAGCCTGTACATAATTGTTTAGGATTATTGCTCCTATTCTGTCGTCCCAGTATTCAAACCTATTTCTTGCAATTCCTTTTATGTAAGCAAGCTTCCGTTTTATAGGTGGCATTTGCTTCACGAATATTACACCAGGAATCTTACTTATAAAATGTTCTGCACTCTTCTTATCAATCCCACCATCATCATCATATTTAAGATATTTGGCAGCTTCATCAATTCCATCAAGGATTTTTTCAGTGTTAAATTTTTTAAGCCATTCTGCAATTGACTTTTTTCCATTTTCATTTATACATAAAGGCTTAATTTTACTGTTGATGTAATCTGAAATTATTTCATTAATATCATTATCAAATTTTTCGAGGGACTTTTTCCATTCAACCATGAGCTCAACTTGCTCACGCTTTTCTTGCAGCAGTTCTAATTGCCGACGCTGCTTTTCGACTACAGAATTATCATCAAGCCTTCGGTGACTTTTGCCGCTGTTACAATCGACACAACTCGTTGTCAAATTAATTAAATTATTACTTCCACCACCGGCAACAGGGTCAATGTGGTCAATATGTAGAATAATGTCTGGAGCTTTTAAACCACAGTACTGACAGGTAAATTTGTCACGCTTGAATACTTCAAACCGAGTTTTTTTGCTTATGGATTTCCTCTTTGCCATATTCACTGGAATAATATTACCACTCAATTTCAAATATAAATGTAAATATAGAATTTACATCTTGCTTGAAAAACTGGCTACAATTTTAATGTATATCTGGAAAATTCAGAGGATTATGGTTTATCTCCTTGCTCCATCCCGTTTCTCGGTCTGGGTCCATAGCCGCAAACTGTTTACTGGTTCGCTCAATCATATTTTAAAACCGCATCTACAGACACGACTTATAGAAAGAATAAGCTTTTCATTCGACCTGCATCAACTTGCTCAGGTAGTAATGTTTTATTCGATTATGTAGGTCCTTATGAAGGAGGAATTTCATTTGTTTGGAATTATGGGGACGGCTCGGCAATCGATTCCTCTTATAATTTGCCTATTGCATCGCAAGACCGAAATCACATTTTTAATAATTCAGGAACATATATAGTCCGTTGTACACTCTATTATCCTGCACCTACTGACACAGGAATTGGTGGTTGTACTCCATATTCCTACCAAGATACTGTAACAATAACCGGAGCTGCAATTTCAGGTGGACCATTATCGTTTTGTGATGGTGGTTCTGTAACGTTGACAGCTACGGCAGGAGGAACAGGATACCAATGGAAAAAAAATGGAATTATTATTTCCGGAGCCACAACCAATGTATATGTCGCTACCACCAGTGGAACTTATTCAATTACAGTGAATGGAATTAATGGTTGCAATCCGTCAATAGCAGCTGTTTTAGTAACTGTATTTCCCAAGCCAGAAATTACTGCTACACCTACCAATGTTTCATGTCCTTCAGCTTGTGATGGAGCTGTCACTACCAGCGTAGCAAGTGGCACCACTCCTTTTACTTACTCGTGGTCACCAGGTGGAGCTACCACAGCGAATATCTCCAGCGTGTGTATTAATACTTATACAGTAATCGTAACTGATACAAACGGATGTAAGGATACCGCAACAGCTACTGTGTCTAATCCAGCCGGTAGCTGCGATATGGGTACAGATTATTGTGGAACAACATATGCGCATACAATTGGAACAACTTTCCCAAGCGGTTCCATTGGTTTGCACGGAAATTTTATTGTTGATACAACTTTTTCAATTCGTCATAACGAAGTAAAGATTGATTCAGGAGTTACCATCACTATTAACCCTGGAAAGACATTGACAATTTCCGATACGTCATGGCTACACGCTTGTAGTAGTATGTGGAATGGAATTATATTGTCTAATGGAACATCCTCAATTGTTGTCGATAGTGCGAGCATTGTTGAAGACGCTGATACAGCAATAAAAGGCAATTTAGGAGGCTCGGTCAGATTGATGAATGGGGACACTATTCGAAGAAACCTGGTGGGAGTATCAATGAAAGTAAATGCACGTAATTTATTAGTTAAAAAAGTTGTGTTCGACTGTCCGACACAACTTAATGATATTACAATATCGAAATATTCGGATACACATATTCTATTATCAGACGCTGACACCGTTAATATCGGAGATTCTACAAGTCTAAATAAATTTATTAATGCAACGAAAGGAATTGATGCTACTCGGACCTGGTTGAAATTATATCATGCACTCATTTACATCGATACAACAATTATTCACACGCCTGATTCGGCTACGTTCGCTGTAAAGTTTATAAGTGATAGCGTTTCAAACTATTCGCTAAATATGAAGGATACTCTTGCCTGTACTATTCAAAATTACGGTTATGGAGTCTACAGCAAATTCCGAACATTAAATCAAATTTATTACAACGAATTTGATAACTGTCAATACGGAGTATATCTTGAAAATATCCGGGACCAGCGCTCTGATATTTGGGCAAATACTTTTATTTCATGCAATAAAAATGCTGTTTACCTATACGATATCAGTATAAGATTAGGTTGGATTCATGTGAATTTTAATAATATTAATATTGGCTACTCACTAAATGCAGATGAAACTTACTCTGCAATAAGAGCAGAAAATCCGACTCCCAGTTACACGACTCAAGTCACAATTGTTTATAACAAAATAAATAATTCCAGATTTGGTGCTCACGTTACGAATTTCCACATAGCCGATATAAGTTCTAACACTATTACTTTCCCTCAGGATTTACCCCATGCTCACAGCGGTGACGAATATTTTGGAATTCTTGCAGAAGGCAGCGGAGGTTTAACAATTGATGGAAATACTATTAAGGCAGATAGTATTCCAGTTGCAGGTTCAGACTCAGTAATAAGAGGAATTTCACTTAACGTTACAACAGCAAATACACTAAGACAAAATCATTTGATACGTATGGGTGCCGGTGCTCGAATATATGGTGATTGCAACCAATCACAATTACTTTGCAATATTTTTGACACTTGTTATCACAGTGTGTTTTATAATAATCACGGCAAGCTTCCAGCGCAAGGAACACCGACGTTGGGTAACGATAATATTTTCCGTACCAATCTGGGTCCACTTAAAATTGATGGCGACACCACACTTCATACATTAAGCACATGGTATTTCAGAGGGAAAGATAACGATGCAGCAAATGTTTATCGGACTGAGCCTTCAAACCATTTAATTGTATTCCCCGTTGATTCTGTTGACTCGAAGAAGTATAAATGTGAAGGTGCAGAATCCGGAGGTGGTGGTGGAACTGGAACCGGCAGTGCACAATCTCTCGCAAGTACTGCAAGTGGCGAGGACGACAGTCCTGGTGAATATGCAAATGAAATCCGTTATATCGACAACGGAGCTGTTTACCGGGTACTCGTTGATGATAGTTCTCTAATGTATCTTGATGAGCCTACAGATGAGGTTTTGCAAACATTTTTCTCAGAGAATTCAGAAACAAATATTGGATTGTTTGACAATGTCCGGATTCTGGGTGAAGAAGGTGATGCTGCTACAGCTTCAGATATCAATGATGCAATTACCGACACAAATCTTATTGAATACAATCAACGAATAGTAAATCAAATTTATTTCGATGCCAGTTTAAGCGATACATTGTCTTTGGATAGTAGCCAAAGGACTTCATTGGAAGAAATTGCTTACCAAAACCCTGTAGAAGGTGGTCAAGCTGTTTATCAAGCACGAGCGATGCTGCGTGTTTACATTAGTGATAATGGAAACTCTTCAGCTTATAGGAAAGCCAATTATACAGCGAATAGAATCCTAAATAGTCATCAAAAGTTTTCAGTTTATCCAGTTCCTGCAACTTCGTTCTTTATCATTAAAAATAACGAAAGGCAGGAAATGAATCTCACTATTAACGTTTTCGATGCGACTGGAAAGTCAATGAAAACGACTAATTCTCGAATATTGGATGATTTGATTATTTCAAGCAACTCTTTGAAATCCGGTGTTTACAGTATTCGAATTGATTCGGAATATGGTGTAGAAATGCACAAGCTTATCATTGTAAAATAAGCATATTCGGTTGATTCTTATCTTTGTAAGGTGAAGCGAATTTACTTTCTTATTCTGCTCTTATTTCAATTGGGTTCGCTATGTGCGCAGAAGCAAAACTACATGTGGTGCTTTGGTGATAGTGCTGGAATGAATTTTAATTTCAATCCACCTCACACATTTACTTCCCAATGTAAAACTCGTGGAAGCGCAACATCTGTAGCAGATACGGCAGGTAATTTGATTTTGTATACAGCAGAAACCCCATGGGGCACATATCCTCGAAGAACGAGGGTCTTTAATTCTCAAGGGAATATTATTCAAAACGGAGATTCTATAATTGGTTTAGGATGGTACAATGAACATGTGCTTTTACCGGCACCCGGCTTCGAAAATCTCTTTTACTTGTTTTCTGTAGGCGTAACTAATGATTACGGCTTGTATTATTCAATTATTGATATGAACTTAAATGGAGGTATGGGCGGGGTAGTGCAAAAAAATATCCAACTCTTGTCCTATGAAATGGAAGATGGTGTTCAAGCAATCAAACATGGCAATGGAAGGGACTGGTGGATATTTTGTCACCGTTGGGATATTTCTAACAATGATTATTACAGGTATCTTCTAACTCCAAATGGTATTCAAGGACCATTCATTCAATCAATCGGTGACTCAAGTGCAGGTAGCGGTTTATCTTTTAGCTTTTCCAAGAGCGGACGGAAAGCTGCAGTCGTAAATTACGGAGCATTGTTTGAGCTATTTAATTTCGACCGCTGCACGGGACTTTTTTCCATTAACCCGCTCTATACTTTCTCGAATACCTCCATTACATATAACGATTTTTGGAGTTGTGAATTCTCTCCAAATGAAAATGTTCTTTACATAAGTCAACCACAATATTCTGTTTCCTATCTTCTCCAACTTGATTTAACCGATAGTGTTCCTTGGAATACTCGTGATACTTTATGGAGTCAACCAAATATTCGTTATTGCGGCGGCGCTTTAGAATTAGCTCCTGACGAAAGAATTTATTACGCTACCACCTGGTATGATGGAGTAAATTTCCCTTATCCATATCCAGATACTGCATATTATCTTGAAAACATGAATCTCGGAGTAATAAATTATCCGGATAGTTTTGGTGCTACATGCGACTTCCAACCTTATGGATTTAATCTGGGTGGCAATAGGACCTATAGTGGTTTGCCAAATAATCCGGATTACAATCTCGAACCGGACCAAGGAGCCTTATGCGATTCTCTTTCAGTCGGCATTACTCCAATAACAATTTCAAAAAGGGGGTTGAAAATATTTTATCACTCAGATTGGCAAACCGCATTCATCAATGCAGAAGGATTGAAAGGAGAAAATTATTCACTTAATATATTCAACATCGAAGGGAAAAGTATTTTCAACGAACAAGGAAAACTTTCCGCCCAGTATTTCATAAAAGATTTACCGTGCAACTTTGCAAGTGGAAGCTATATTGTTTCACTTGCAACAGAAAAAGAAATTCTCTCTTCCAAATTTATCATTCCCTAAATTTTCTTCGCTGTGAATAAACTATTACTTTTCATATTAATTTGTCCTTTCTCTTTTACATGCTTCTCGCAAAATTATTTTGAAAACTATGCTTATGTTGGTGGGGCGGATTTACATCCATGTAAATTACTTCCATCAAAAGACAACGGTTATTATGTATTAGCATATACTGGGATACATTCAGAATATCAATTAAAATATAGTTTCCTGATTAAATTGGATTCACTTGGCAATGAATTGTGGAACAAGGAAGTTGACGATGGAGACCAGGGAATAGGTTATACCTTGGGAGATTTCTCTGTGGCCCCTGACAGCTTTGTTTACGTAGCTACTAATTTTATTGCTTGTTTAGGTGATGGCGATGTCGTCAAATACGACCGCTTCGGAAACTACATCTGGGATATGCAAACCGATTTGCACATTGATATTCCCAATTCAAAATTCTATACTATCTGCTCAGCAAATAATAACGACCAACTCATTGGCGGAGCAATTGCCTGGAACTGCAACGTATCATATCCTTATCTCTGCCGCATTTCACCCAATGGCAACATCATTTGGGACCATACATGGGACACACTTTATCCGGGTCAATCCATTTCCAGAATTGAACTTTTTCACGATACCACTTTCCTTGTACATCTTACTTCTGCAACTGTTCAGATAAATGATTCAGGTCAGATTATTTCCACCAATTTTCCTGCAGGTAGCTTTATACCATTGCCAAATGGTGAATTTATAGTTGGCAGCGCCCATCAAATTACCAGGCTCACAGACAGCTTAACTATTGCCTGGCAATCTCCGCTCTACCAGGACAGAGAATTAAAAGATATTAAAATAAATCCATCAGGAGAATTTTTTGTCACGGGGAGGTTAGATACTCTGAATTCTGAAATGTTCGTTTCCAAACTCGATACCTCTGGAAATATTTTATTTACAAAAATCTATGGAGGAGATTTATTCGATGAGGGCGAATGCATTTTTATTCCTGACAGCAATCATGTAGTTGCCGCAGGAATGCATCAGGTTCACCAATGGAGCGTTACTGGGCATCATTTTTATGATTGTATTCTTTACATAACCTATACGACAGCAGTTTCACTTGTAAAATTAAATCAGAATGCCCTAACAACGCAGCAATGCCAGTCCTCCTCCAACTCGTACATTCTTTGCAACAATGACTCATTAATCCTTAATGCTCCTTCTGGTTATTCTTATTCATGGAACACTGGCGAAACTTCTCAAAGTATAGTTATTGATACTTCTGGATTTTATCAGGTTACCATTACAGATACATCTGGTAATCAGGAAATACTTCCTGCCTTTAACTCATATAAATATCCCTTTCCATCGCTACCTCATACTCCCGATTTATTCATTGGTGCATGCAATGGAAATAATGCTGATGCATGTCTTTCAATGCCGTATTCAAATAGCATTTATGATAGAAATTATGGATGGTTCCTTAATGGCAGTGGAGATTTAACAAGTGGACCTAATCTATTTGACATACCAGGGCTGCCACCCGGAATATATTATGGCATTTCATCTAATGCTTGTGGAATGGATACAACAGGAAGAACAATAATAATTGCTGATTCCCCAAGCGTCAACCTCGGTAACGATACAACTGTTATTTGTTCAGTGCAACCCATCATTCTCAATGCAGTAAATGGATACAGTTCTTATTACTGGCAAGACGGCTCAACTGATTCCGTTTACATTGTCTCTCTAAGCGGCAGTTATTCGGTTAACGTAGAAGATTCATTGTACTGTCCGGCCTCCGATAATATAGTCGTCACAATGATACCTCCTGCAACTATTTATTTAGGCAACGACACAACAATCTGCATAACCCAATCAATCACAATTGAGGCAGGAAGCGGCTTCAATTCGTATCAATGGCAGGATTCAACCACATCAGAATTCTTTACGGCATCTTCTCCAATTGCAGACACACTTCAACTTTATGTTACCATAACTGATACCAATTCATGCAGCAGCAGCGATACTATTCTAATTATTTTCGACATCTGTTCGGGAATAAATACATGGACCGAAAATAATTTCATTGTCCTGCCAAATCTATTCAGTGATTATATTTCTCTTGACTTTTCAGGAAACAGAACCGAAAAAGCAATGCTGAAAATATTTGACACAGTAGGGAAGGCATATTTCTCAAAATGTATTCTGCAAACAAATCAGCAACTTGATTTATCTTTCCTTGCAAAAGGAATTTATATCTTGACTTTACAAACTCAAGAGAAAATATTTTCTCTGAAGATTGTAAAGATGTAAAGCTGAAGGGCAGCAGATAATTCAGCAAACATGGATTGGTGAATAAGCTATTATTCAGCTACTAAAATTGAATGCAGTCAACAACCTTTTTAAACCTAATCGGACTTATTCTCAATATGGGTGGCGCATTCCTGGTTTTTGCTGGGACTCCACCGGTTAAGTCCAAAGTTTATCTATATTATAAGGCTGAACAAAATGCCATAGACAAAAAAGATAGAGTCTTAAACCAAAGAGTGCGATACGGAATGTTCATAATGTTCTGTGGATTTTTAGCTCAGATAATCGCTTTGCTTATAAATCAATGAAAAATATTTATACCCAATTTCTATGACTATTGAAGAAATCCATAAGAGGCATTCTCTAATAAATTCGTGGCTAATTTATATAGTTGGAGAATATGCGAACGAGATGTCTTATAATAACATAATGATATGTGCAGACTACAATTTAAGAAAGGTACCATTTAGATATTGTCTTGATGTGGATATGGAGACACGCTCAGCACTCCGAGAGATTCTACGCTTATTAAATATGTCCTTGCCTACAAGGGTATGTCTTGATGGAACCGCTAATATTTATTCGAGGTATTTATACATTGTTCTGACGGCTTAAATCCTCTTGCTTTATTTCTTCCTGAACTTCTGCATAATATTTTGCAAAATTTTTATTAAATTCCTTCATTCTCTTTTTGTGTTGTTTTATCCAAACCTTATTTTCTTCAAAAATCTGTTCGGGTGTTTTTCCATCATTGGCTTTGGCCGGCAGAATTTCATTTTTTTCTTCTAATGGAATAGACATTGAATAAGGATTTACTTCAGCGTTGTCATTTTTATCGTTTTTATCAGGCATGAAATATTTAGTTTTATCCTTATAAATATATGGAAATTTTTAAATCAGCTTACTTTGTAAGCTCATAAATCCTATCAAACGGAACTTCCTTATTTGAAATATTGCCCTTAGTAATTGCAGTAGAGGTTTTTCGTCTTAAGGATAGAATTTCTTTTTTCTGTTCCTCCGACAGCCTGGCCTGCTCAATTATCTGACGTATAGACTCATTAAAAACAACATGATAGTAATCAAAATTGCCAAGCTGCTCATTGAAGGTTTCTTTGAATAGTTCCTTGATTGTAAAATAGTTTTCCTCAACTTTTTTCAGGACATCCGCAATAGGTTTCCTTTCTACTGAAATCATTTTTGCGCATTCGATGGCTTTTGCATTAAAAGTATCTGTGTAAGTTCTTTCTTTTTCCCATTGCGCTTCCTCTGCTTGACGCATTGCTTTATACTTTTCTGGACCCAACCATTTATCACCTAAAATTCTCTTTTGTATTGCCGTATAAATTTCCTTCTCAAAGGAAATTCCAATATTTTTTGCTTTGGTCATGAATGCCTCAGCATAAACTTGCGACCAATCCTCAATAATTTCCGGACTAAGGCTTGAATATTCATCACTATTCTCTCCGTGACTTTTTAAAATAATTGCATTGTTGAGAGAAGAGTGAAAAAACAGACCTTGCTTTTTTGCTTCTTTTCTAAAATTGGTTGCATAATCTTGTGTCCAGTGTTCAACCGTTTCCAAAGTTAGATTTTGTAAGTCAGGAAAGGCAAACGGTTGTTCTATCGAATTATCTTTTGGCATTTCTTTAACCATCGGAGAAGCATCCTGTGATGTTTTTATCTCTTTATTAACTCCCCAAATAGAAAGAGTTATATCGCCTTCATCTCTACCGATAGAAACAGGATGTTGATGTTTAGGATAATCAGTCCAACTTCTACCGAAGAGCATATAGAAATCATTTGAATGATAATTCTCAATATCTTCATCTGTAAATTTACCTTTGTCCATGCTGTCGATGCCATAAATTAAATAAAGCTCATCAATCAATTTCCGAATGATGTCCATCTTGACATTTGACGGTTGAAAAGATTTGAAAAACACATTTACATTTTTGCTTTCTCCAATTACAATGACTTCAACCGTATCAAATATTCCACATTCTTTATAAGGGAGAGTTTTCCGAAATGTTTGGCATTCCTCGCCACTGGTATTCAATTCCTTTGAACCTGGGATGAAGGTATCATCCGGTATACTTTTTAAATCTATTTGGAAGAACTCAAATATTGTTCGTTTCGTATTCGATTGTACTTCCATAGCTTGCTTTAGTACCGGCTGCGGAGACTTTATTTCCTTGCCGCCAAATAGAGTTTTTAGAAATCCCATAACAATAATGAATTTAAAGATGAACTTATTTAGAGTAAAAGTTGGGTTACTGATTTTACATTACGGATTTATGAATGATACTGTCCTTTGTAAGATTCAAATAAAACATTCCAATGGACTGAACGGGAACTCCGAAAGCATTCTTCCCGTTGAAGAAATGAGTGATGCTATACCACTGCTGTTTTGCGCACTCGCTGGAATCACTCTTATATTTATCTTTCAGGGAGAGATAAATAGTTTTGAGTGAATCAATTGTTTTTGATTCAGAAGCCATTTTATTTTCATTATCTATCATCATCTCCTTCTCGTATTGTAAAGAGTAAGAAGAGTTTTTCATGTTATCGAGTTGAGTCGAATCAAATTCAAATTCTCTCTGTTGAAATTCCAAATGGGTTTCGACACTAATCATAGAATCTCTTTGCTTCTTTCCCTCAAGAGTATAAAAGAAATTTGCCGGAACAAGTTCTAACTTGGTAAATGATTTTGACTCATAAGTTTCTGGATACTTTAAGGAATACTTAGCCTCTAAAGAAATCATTTTATGAATTCTACTTTCTTCAGTATTGCAGGAAATTAAAAGCAGGGAAAGTGCTATCAGTTTTTTCATTGTGTTAATTAAGGAAAGTTTAATTCACAAGCATTAGTGTTCATACATGAAGACGGCTAAAATACCTGCGCCACTGTCGCTAATATATTTAAATGAGATTGACTTACAAAAATATTTTTCTGCCATGCAAAACCGTTAAAACTGCCTAAATAGGAGCACTTTTATCCATTTTTTTATCCTATTTATTTTCAAAGATTCATTAATGGAAACTGTATCATCACAAGAGAACAACAATTCAAATCTTAATTACAAAAGCAAATCGCTTGAAGAAAAATTACTTGGAAGCAAAGTTAATTTCCTTTGCAATCTTCGAATAATATTTCATGACCACAAATTAACTGTGGAAGAAAAATACTCGGCTATTCAGAAACTCGATAAACAATATGCGAAACTCGATTTGCAAATAATTAAAGAAAATAAAACTTAATCTTCAATATCAAAATGTGTTTTGATAGCTTCTACATCCTCTTTAATTTTATTAATCGAATCTTCTAAAATTTACAGAACCTGCACTACATACGTGCGAAATGCTTTATCTGTCTCCGTAATGTTTTTCCATTGTTCAGGGTCAAACTGTTCGGGGTCAAATTCCTTAGGATTAATAGGCATAAGTTATTTTTTTAATGTTACAAATGTTTATTAGTGCAAGCAAAAATACTAAATGCTTTTTCGAAAAAAGACCAAGACAATTTTTTTTCTGACCAGCATACTGTAGAATTCATAATGAATGTTTTCTGCCTCAAAAAAGATAAGGACAAATTCAGACTTCGAAGAGTAATTGTGAACGTATGCCATTTGCAATTCAAAGTCAGCAATTAGCATTTGTTCAAAAACCTTTCGGTCTACCAGAATCTTTTCTTTCCAAACAGTTGGCCGTCGCAATAGAGCATTTAATTTGTCAAATAAAGTAGACCCATGAACATGAGGCGCATATTGCGAAGTAAGAAGTATGAAACGGTGAAAGAATGTATCTTGAATAGTATGCATAAATAATAATATGTTATTGGCTTGCTGGGATGAATCAATTGAATCAATTGCCGGAATAATTAAAGAGATTCACAATGCACCACAGGCATACACATCATGTGTCTTTTTAATTTGAAAAAATAAAATGACGGTCTGGAGTCTCTGTGAGAAGACAGTTCGTTAATGTAATGGGATTACATTAGCCTTAAATACGTGAGACACCTCGCACAGTGTCGGAGCCTACGAAAGCACCTTATATACGAGGGCTCACGATATCTTCGTGAGCACACTCGTATCCGGAATGATTCGCACATGCTCACAAAGTGATGCAGCGAATATATCCGTTTTTAAGGTCATCTTTAATTATGAAATCAAATTATTATCCTCCCCACCCTCTAAAAGCTTGATATTTGGAACTTTAGAACCAATAATACCTCTGAGACCGTGATACATCTCTGCTGTATTGGTCAAAATTTTATCTAATTGGATTTCTCGATTTTTCCAATAACTCTGGAGCAGCGATTTTTCTTTGTCCAATTGACTTTTCATATCAGTAAAGCTCCTGATAATCCCCTCCACTGCATTTTTAAACTGCGGCCCTGAGATGTATTGCAGAAGCATTTTTGATTTTTCTTGACCATTCTGCTGAGAGTTTTTCGTCTCATGAATTAATAATATTGTCTGCCTTAGAACAAGAACCAAATTTTGATATTCCGTATGAGAACAAACCCACACATCTTGAACCTGGGTCATCTTGGTAATTCCTTTTGGATATACATCAGTAACCAAAATTCCAAACGTTAATTTGTCCTTGCCGGTTCTACGCATATCATCACGAAATTTCTCTACCCAATCCTTTTGCCAAGTCTTTGTTCGTTTTGATTCGAACACAATTTGACCTGCAACTTCACCCATTGCGGACTTAACCGTTAACATGGAATCACAGCCGCGGATGCCTTTCCCGATTGCAGAAATTTCATCTCCAAAAGCAGCGAATTGCTCCTTCAGAAAATTTTCAATTAAAATTTCCGCAGCTTCGCCGGTCAATTGTTGAGAGGAAGATGATTGTTCAATTCGAGTTTTAGCGCTTGTAAGCTGAGTCTCTAACTGAGAAATAAGAATCTGTTGCTCTTGTATTTTAAATCCAGCAGTCTTCTCGATATCAGTTTTGATTTTGGTTTTCGCTTCTGAGATTTCCTTTGTAAATCGAGCTTGGAAGTCTGCCTCATACTGTTCTTTCAGAATTTCATTTTCTCGTTGAATCTTTTGATACTCTGCCTTAAGGCGTAGCAACTCCTTTGTTTTATCAATCTGAGCTTTTAGCTGTTCTTGATAGCTTTTGATTTGTTCGGAGTTTTCTGATTCAATATGCTCTCGAATTTTTTTCTCAAGAACTAATTTCTGTGCTTTTAACTTTAAGTCAATTCCAGTTTCAATCTGGGTGTCAATCTCAGACTGTTGTTTTAGAACTTGCTTTTTGAGTTTTTGGATTTCATTAAACTTGACTTGATAATCCTTCTCTAAGTTTTCTTTTATTCGATGACCTAAAATTTCCGATGCATCAAAAAAATGATGACAGTTCGGACATTCAATGTTGTTACCGTTTTCGTTACCGTTGATGTTTGAATTTTTCATTTCGTAGTAATTTTACACTGTTTAATTTATATATTAAGTATTTAAGAATTGCTTTTTCGAATCCGCTGAATTAATTTTTTCAGTTCGACATTTTGAGATTCTAACAACCGGACGTTTAATTGTGATTCAGTAATTGACCTTTTTAATAGGTACACGACAGTTTCCGAATTGCGACTTTTTTTCTTTGCGTTTTTCATTTGAATTGTATTTACCTTAATTTTTGGAAAACATTGCATTGATAGTGGTTAATAAATCCTGCGCTACAATCTGCGATTGAATGAGATGTAACAGATTACGACCTATCTCCTTACTCGTACACGTGGTGCTAAGGATGCCGCCGCCAAACAACTTAATATTTTGGGAATTAGCAATAAAGCAATGCGAGACCATCAGCAGATTCATCCCAAAGAAGAGTTGAAGCGAATTGATTGGGTGTTGACTTCGGTCTTCAATCCAGAAGACATTTCCATTCTCCGTCAGAACCCAATCGTCTTTGAAGATTCGGGGTAGTAATTGTAGTGGACCATACAGTAAAGGAAGTTCCCCGACATATTTTTCGTCCACTACAAATAACCGGCATTTGGTATTAATCATTTTGATTTTCGGTTTAATGTCATTGGACATTAAACGCTTTGCGAATTTTTCCAGGCGATTTGCCTGCAATAGAGCTGTAATCATTTCGTAGTAATTTTACACTGTTAAACATTAATTAATTATTTACTTGAACTTTGAATTTTTTAAATAGTGTGAGTAAAGAACATCGAGAACCCGGACCATGGCCAGAACATCGATATAACAGTATGTTCTTAGGTCGTTAATCGTTTGCATCTTCTTTTCATCAGGGAGTGATGGATATTGAGAGTAAGCGTGTGAAGCTTGCAGTCCATCTTGAATTGCGAGACGTTTGTAGTCGGTGGAAGGGTATAGTACTGGATATACAATCTTGAGAGAATACCTACCCCGAAAACGAGGATGATAAAATGAACGTTCTTTAAATGGCTTGCACAAATCCACAATGCGATTCAGGATTAATTGAATGTTGTCGAAATATTCTGGAAATATTTGACCAAGCTGCTGCAATATTGTTTTCTCGAACGTTTCTGAATAAACCATAATGGGTCCAGACGTTTTATTTAACTCATCAATCAGACTCACAATAAATTTCCGCCGTGGGTCAATTCCTGGTTGGGCTATGAATTCATATCTTTCATAAGAGGCATTCAGGCTTGCTCGAAATAAACAACAGAATTGAAAAGGAATTTTCTGATAAGGGTGAGTACCTGGATATTTCGGCACCGATGAAATTTCTGTTTCGAAATCCAGAAATGTCACGGGACCGCTCGCATCAACTTTTAGAAAAAATTCTTCCAACTGCTTTCGATTGATATGTAATCGTCCTTGAGTGACGGCATCTACTTCAGTCCTTTGCTTTGGCGATAGTCTAAAACCATATGGAATCTCTGTGACATGCTCAACTCCCATCTCTTGTAAGTATTCCAGCTGAGGTTTAGTAAGTGATTCAATCTTCTCAATTGCTGTGGGCTGTAGAGCTTTGGAACAATGGTCAAAATAAGGACAGCGGAATGGAGTCTCGCATTGGCGGCCCATCTTTACCTGCGTCGCCTTATTCTTATCCTTGTTACCAACGATATCTCGAATTTCTTTTAGTCTCTTGGTAATTTCTGGTTGATTTAAGCGAGCCTTATTCGTTACATCTTTTATTTGAAATAAATCTTCAGCATCCAACTCCTCGCCAAGTTTATATTCCTTATTGAGTGTGTAAATAAAAAATTTTGCTTTCCTCAAATTCGAATACTCTTGAGAGATGCGGTAAATAAATCCTACTTCATCAATATATTGAGGCTCCTTAATTTTGGTAGAACTTTTTACTCTGATGATTCTTCTCTCCATTTCGGTAATGATTAGTATGTCAGCATAAGCGGATAAGTTTTCACTCACTGAATAAAATTCCGGATGGAAGTAAATGCCGTATTGACCAGAACTAATAATCTGGGCGGTTGCAAAGGCAATTGTTACCCCAAGTTTATGTGCGATGTGTTTTAAATCCTGGCCGCCTTCAAATAAAACTTCAGCTGCACTCATCGCTTTTTTATGGCTATCCTGAACAAACTCGTTGCTGTTAGATTCACCTTTCTTTTCAGGTTCGTATTTATTCAGGAAATGAAATTTAATGCAGTCACGTAAATAGGCTGACCTATTAATTGTTTGCTGATTTATCATGCTGCATCCTCCCTTCCTGTTTCATTTGGGAACTTGTCTCTGTAGTAATCATAGAGGCTGCCGAATGAGCGTATCAGGATTTCAAACCCATAGTCATACTCCTGTGCGTATGAGACTTTAAAGGCTATCTCATTGAGATAATTCTGAAGGTATGGGTCACTTATATTAATATACCCGCCACGCATTGTTCGTTTCAGGAGACTGAATATTCCTTCTGCACGGTTTGTAGAAGCGATTCCATTTTTCCACCTTTTGGTCTTATCCTTCTCTCCGGAATGATTTACAACAACGTGAGCATAGCCTAATGCTCTAAGCTTGTTGTATGTCGCTAATTCATCTGTTGCAATTATGCAGGTCTCTTTATCCACATGCTCCTTTAACAGCTCAAGAACAGATTCTAAGTCTTCACTATGAGCTTTGAAGAGTTTTACCCTTTGACCACGTTCACGAATTACAATTATGGTCGCCTTTCGCTGACTTCCACGACCGGCTTTAAAACGGAAGTGTTTATCATAACCTTTCTTGCCGGTATAAACTCCGGCACCGTCAACTTCAATTATTGCATTTTCAAATTTCCAGTCCATGCATTTACCCATCTGGTATCGGATAGCATGCATTAATTTACTGATGGTTTTGTCGGAATAAGGATATCGCCTTGTAAGTTCAGAAGCCGATGGACTGTGTCCTGAAGCACACATTAAATAAGTAATTTGAAACCAATGTTCCGGACTCACATGAGTTTTGCTCATCGGAGAATCAACCATTGGATAGAAATGATTCAAGCAGTTGATACATAGAAATGCTGGTCGATTCGTAATCTTTCGATAATTCTCTCTTATGGTATGGCGCTCTCTAAAGGGACAATGCTCATTAAAGCATCGCCCGTCAGGACTTGTGCGATATTTTAGGATGATACCTTCATAAACCTTTAAAGGAGTAGAATACATCCTATTGAAATCTTCAATTAGAAGATGTGGCCTTTTAAACATAACTTATTGATTTTTAAGGGTTAAATAACTATAATTGTTAAATTTTGGATATTTTTCACCCAAATTGAAAACAACCCTTGTTTTCCTAAAAGGAACGTAGTATATTTGCAGCGTCAAAACGGCAAAAAAATACTCCCATAATAAGCGGATTGCTCTCAAGAGGGTGAAACATTAAGATGTGGAGGGAATAAAACCTGGTTGTTCAAGCAGCCAGGTTTTTTTATGCCCTGTCAGGTCAAACGCCTTGCGTCAGCCCTGACCATGTCATTAGTTTGGGGGATTTTTGTTCATTAGTTAAGTTTTTAGTAAATTGTGATAGCGGCTCATGACCCGGTACTATATCAGCTACCAGCTCACCGCCTTTTTCTTTCCGGACATTAGTAATCCACGACCGATTGCTGCAATAGAAGGTATTAAACTTATTTCCAGCATATTTAAAGGAATAGAGGTCTTTTGTTTTTAAATAATAGTAAAGTTTTTGAGATAAATACTTCAACAGTTCTTCGGCTCCGCCTTTAAATATTGTAGTGAAATATTCATTTATCTCTTCTGTACACCAAAATCGCTGCGTGACGTGTTCTTGATAAAATATGCATTGGTCAAGTAGACTGGCATTCTTAGGAAAACTATCGTGGTTATCATTGGAATGCAGGCTTTGAATAATATTCAATGAGTCTGAAGACTCTATATCAGATGCGCTTTGTGGACTCTTCCTACCCCTCAGGATTTTAATTGTAGTTCGAAATGATTCATTCTGGGTTCGTAGCGATTCAATCATATTATCATTAGCCGCAACCAATTTATTAAGGCTTTCAATAGTGAACTCCTCATCCAGGTTTATATTATTCAAACTTTTTATAGCATCTTTTTCGATGCGGCGTTTACCTTTCATATTATAAGATTATTATAGCTTTATTACTTTGACGCTGCAAAAATACTATACTTGATAACACAAATCAAGTTATTTTAAAAATATTTTTTATAAGTATTTATTTGATAGCTATTTTATTATAAGGACGACGGGCAAAAACTAATAAAATAGCTAAAATAACGGCTTTTTAGACAAAAAACGCCTATGTTATTTATATAAGAAAAATGTTATAATAAACTTGTAACAAATACCGGTGAATGCTACAAGTTGGCTGGATGACGGAGTTACCTTTTATTTAGTTGTTTTTTATTTTAATTTAATATCAAGGCTCTTTTCATTTACCTTTATTTCCATCTCAGCACCTGATAATAAAAATTTATTCGTGTCAACTTTTTTTCATCAACATTTTTTGCATTGGTTGCATTTTCTTTCATGGTATGAACTGCTCACATGACAATTGCATTTGTAATTGTTTTCATTATAATTGTAATTATATTTTTAAAATTACTTCCAATGTATCAGTTGTTAATATTCAATGCGGGTTTTAATTCTCCTCGATGACATGTGGTACAATTGATAATAGGTTTCAGATTTTTCATTCCATCTATTGCAGCTAAGTCTTTGTTTATTTTCTGTGAGAGTTCTGCCATTTGTCTTGCTATTTTCTTCTCCGGTTTGTCATCCACTTCCCATTTATCTTTTACATGACAATGATTGCAACTTACACCTAAAGCTTTGCTCCAATGTTCCATCACTACCGGCAACATTGCTGCTTTAAAGCCACCGATATATTGAAGGTTTTTAAAAACAGAATCAACAACCATATCTTCTTTTCCTTTAATCGACTCATTTATTTCTGCAACATATTTTGCTCTGTCTATTGCCAGGGAATCCTTGTCATTGGTTATTAGTTGCGATTCGATATGCAACCGATTACTTAAACTTGACACCGTTGATCCGACAATACAGGTAAGCAATAATGCAGGTACTATTAATTTTTTCATGTTTATTTTTTCATGAATTGTTTAAAAACATATCCCGAGATCGTTTTCAAAACCAAAGTGTAAATACCTGTAGGAATATTTTTAATTGAAATGGAATGTTGTTTAATTATACCCGATAGAATTTCAGAACCTTTTGAATCTATTATTGAATATCCAATTGCGCCTTTAATTAAATTAACATCATAATCAATGTTCAAATAATCATCAGCAGGATTGGGAAAAAGATTAAAAGAAAGTAAGTTGGGAATGTTATTGTTGCCTGTTGCCGCAAGCACACAAGCAGGAAGCACTTCAACAGTTTGTCCGCCATAAACACCCATGTCGTTAAGTTCATTCCCCATTGACGGGAATGCGGCTACATTGGCTGAAATAGTTAAGTCATTGAAAGAAGAGTCAGGGTCACCAGCGTCAATACAAGGAGAAATTGAAGAAAGAAAAAAATAAGTTGAATCGGCAAGCAGCGGGTCGGTGAAGATGTTGCCAATGCCTGCATAGGGAACTTGAATGTCGCAATAGTTAGCATCAATCAATCCACCGAAAAAAGTTGCCAAAGGGCCACCTGCACTTTGAGTGTTTCCCCAAATAATATTGTTTTCAAGATTTGCCTGGATGGAAAAAACAAAAACCGCACTTCCTTTTCCACCATAATTTCCTGTGCCAGTAACATGATTGTTCACAATGGTATTGTTTATGACATTGACTTGCGTATTGGTATTTGTTCCGGTAAGCCAAATACCACCGCCACCATAAACCAGACCACCCGAATTATTGAAGATTAAATTATTTTGAATAGTTGCCGTGCAATAATTTGAAACGATTCCGCCACCATAACCATACGCCTGGTTGTTGCAAATGGTATTGTTCCGGATTAGGAGATTACCGTCTCCACAACGGATTGCTCCGCCACCTGTTGAACTTACACCAACAGTATTATTTACGAAATTGTCTTTAATAATATTGAATTGAATTGTTGCTGAAGAAAATTCGGTGAGAATGCCACCACCTTCACGAAATGTTCCCGCGCCATGAATGTCAAACCATTTTGTTCCGGCACCACCTGTAATTGTGAATCCTTGAATGACGGTTGTAGAATCTTCGAAGGAATTTAAAATGATACAAGAAGCGGTGTCGGGATTAACGGGTGTGCTGCCATTGATAATTGTGTTGCTGATGTAAGCAGTATCGTGAGTAAGATAAAATAAGCTTGTGAGCACAATGCTTTTTCCCCTGAAGTTTATGTTTTCAAAATATGTTCCCGGAGATACTGCAACAGTGTCACCATTTGAAGATGCAAGTATTGCGGCTTGTATTGTTGCGTATTGCGCAGGAACATTTATTACAGAGGCGGAAGCATTTTGAAATAAAATAACGGATACTATTAATATTGTAATTTTTATTTTCACGGGATTATTGTTAAATGAATTGTATAGAAATAATTCCCGCATCAGTTCTCACACGCAAAAAGATTAATAGCCGTTAAGTCTTTACGATATTAAAATGAATGAAGTTAGAAGCAAAAATAAAGATTGGATTTGCCAAAGTGGAAAATCAATACTTAACAATACTTAAAATTTATATTTACTTTGACTAGTTTTTATAAACTTTTTCTAAATTCTCTTTTAGTTAACAACGGTAAAAAAAGTGTTGTTAGGAACATAATAGTCTGCTTCTTGTGTTTTTGTCACTTGATTTTTATTTTCATAGTTAGTCAGATACTAGCTGTGTCGTCAGAAATTTACCAATCATTTTCTACTAACTATTATTTGTGTTGATTTAGCCATTTTAATGCTTCTTTAATTTTTGTATCGTCTTGGAGGTCAGTGAAATTATCCAGCCCCTTCACTACAATATCAGGAGTAATGGCTTTTGTATATACTTTCCCATTTCTATCAGCATTATAACCTATAGAAAGATTCATTGATATTGAATCGTTAATGACAAAACCGTCATTAATAGTTACATATCCCGCGGTTTTTTCACCAATTAAAACTG
>JBDTTM010000008.1:0-26113 GCA_039930605.1 Bacteroidota bacterium | reverse complement strand
CCACCTTTTGTTCTGTATTGAAGTGAAGCAAGATCATCACTCAATGTTTGCAATGCATAGAGCAGATAATCCAGGTACTGAATCTCGGCAATAGGGCGGAGTCCGCGCAATGCAAGACCAATCCCCTGTCCGATAATTGTTGTTTCACGAATGCCTGTATCAGAAATCCGGATCTCTCCGAACTTGGCCTGCAGACCAGCAAAACCCTGGTTTACATCACCTATTTTTCCAACGTCTTCTCCAAAGGCAACCAGGCGCGCATCATTTGTAAACAAGGCATCAAAGTTTGCCTGCATGATTTCCCTTCCGTCTGCCAAGGTTGCATCCGCAGCATATTCAACCGGAACTGCCGGAATTTTCAATGCAGCTTCTTCAGATTCACTGTGCAAATTTGAATTATACCGGACAACATTCAGAGTGTTATAGTCGGAAAACCATTGTTGTAATTGATTCCTTGCTGAAGAGGTTTCACCGCGTGTGAGGTACAGTACTTTTTTCACTGCAACAACAACTTCTCTACGTGCGGGCTCAAGTGTAGTGAGAAGTTCTGATTTTACTTTGTCAATAAAAACGCCATTTGCACTTTCTGTTGAGACCTGGTCAAAGAATGAACTTACAATTTTCATTTCTTCTTTGATTGGATTCATGAATTCATCCCAAGCCTGCTTTCGGGATATGGTTACTGATTTTTTTGCATCTGCTTCCAATGTATCCAGTTCGGCAGGTGTTGCGATTGCTGCAGCAATCATCCAATCGCGCATTTTGTTGAGGCAATCATATTCTTCCTCCCATGCGAGTCTTTCTTTGGATTTATATCTCTCATGCGAACCGGAAGTAGAATGTCCTTGCGGCTGCGTCATCTCCTGGATATGAAATAAAACAGGAACCTGTTCGGTGCGGCAGATCTCAATTCCTTTCTCATACATCTCACACAATCCGGGATAATCCCAACCCTTGCCACGGAGAATGACATAACCATCCCCTTTTTCATTTCTTTCAAAACCGGAAAGTATTTCGCTTATATTTTGCTTTGTTGTCTGGTATTTTGCCGGTACTGAAATTCCATAGCCATCATCCCAAACACTAATTGCCATTGGTATCTGCAATACACCAGCGGCATTGATGGACTCCCAGAAAATTCCTTCTGAAGTACTTGCGTCTCCGATTGTTCCAAAAGCTACTTCATTTCCTTTGTTGCTGAAATTGGTGAGATCGTGAAGGGCCGGATTATTTCTAAAAAGTTTTGAAGCCCATGCAAGGCCAACCAGGCGCGGCATTTGTCCGGCGGTAGGAGAGATGTCACTGGATGAATTGTATTGTTCAGCAAGATTTTTCCATGAGCCATCTTCGTTCAGGCTTCGTGTTGAAAAATGTCCATTCATGGAACGCCCTGCTGAGGAAGGCTCTGCGGTAACATCGGGATTTGCATACAGTTGAGCGAAGAATTTTTTGATATCGCTTTCACCGATTGCAAACATGAAAGTCTGGTCACGGTAATATCCGGATCGCCAGTCGCCTTTGCGAAATTGCCTGGCCATGGCGATTTGAGCGATTTCTTTCCCGTCACCAAAAATTCCGAACTTGGCTTTGCCGGTAAGCACTTCTTTCCTGCCCGTTAAACTTGCCTGTCTGCTTTGGTAAGCAAGCATGTAATCTGCAATAACTGTCTGCTTGAAAGTATCGAAGTCAATCGCTTTATCTGTACGGGTTTCACTCATAGAAATAAAAACATCACCTTAAAGATGCTTTTGACAAATATAGAAAAGTAAAACGGAATTTGCCAGAAGGGGCTGAAAAGAGAAAATTATTTCCTTAACAGTTTAAAGGCATGCGACCATTGATTTTGCAGGAATCCGGGGATGCACCAAAGGATACAGAGTGGCTCAATAGCCCTTGAAGATTCAATCATGCCACAATCGCAGGTTTCCCAATTAAAGGAAGTCAGAAAACCGGTGACCAGTAATTTTGCATCTTCATTGTTACCACAAATGAACATTGTTGGCAGCGTATCGCCAAATTGTTTTCCATCTGTCATAAATGCATTGCCGACAATATTGAAACACTTTACAACATGCGCTTCCGGTAGCCAGCGTTGAATCTGTTCTCCCAGGGAATCATTTTGCGCCGTGAAGTATTTGAGGACTCCATGTTCTGCCGGTTCCTGGGAAATAGGGTTGGTTGTATCAATTACTGTTTTGCCTTTAAAATCATTGATGTCAGTCATGTCAATTGCATCTTTTGCAATTCTTCCTACGACAGCGATCACAATGGTATCCCCAAATTTTGCTGCATCGGCAAAGCTTCCAGCCAGGGCGCGTTCATTTTCAGACAGAAATTTCTTCACTTCTTCCTTGGCAATGTTTCGGGTGCCCAGCATTACATCATGTCCAAGTTTCAGAAACCCGCTGGCAAGTGTCCGTCCGACAATGCCGGTACCTATAATTCCGATTTTCATTTTATTGATATTATTAAAATAAATTTAAAGAAAATTTCTCTAAGCAGTTTCAACCGTTTGGTCAATTTTTGAAATGATCTGTTGATCCAAAGGATCCATTCTATGAGAGAAGAAATTTACGAGATGACCTTTTTCATCAACCAGGTACTTGCAAAAATTCCAGTTAGGATCCCTGTCATTCCAGCCATTTAATTCTTTTTTGGTAAGCCATTGGAAGACTGCGTTTTTTTGATCACCAATGACATCGATCTTTTTGGAAAGTGGAAAGGTGACACCATAATTACGTTCGCAAAAACTCTGCAATTCCGATTCATTGCGCGGTTCCTGCTCACCAAAGTTATTGGAAGGTAACCCGACGACCACTAATTTATCTTTAAATTTTTCTGATAAAGTTTGAAGTCCTTCGTACTGTGGAGTGAAGCCACATTCCGAAGCTGTATTCACCAGCAATATTTTTTTTCCACGGAATTTATTGAAATCAATTTCCTTTCCATCTATCCCTTCAATCTTTAAATCATAAATCTGACTCGACTGGTTCATTGCGTGCTTATTTCGGGTGAGAACAATTCCTGCGTTAAAAAGTTTATAGAGGGATCTTCGAAGAGGATAGATATACTGTCCGATGTTAGCAATGAAACGACTCATTTAATTCTTTTTCGGTTCTTCTGATTTTTTCACGAAGTAATAAGCATTTGCCTGGGCAAGTGGTGTAATTTCAATTTCGTTTAGTACCACATGCGGTGGCCGCGTGGCAGCGAAAAAAATGACATCGGCCACATCCGCTGCGGAAACAGGCGTATAGCCTTCATACACTCTTTTGGCCCGCTCTGCATCACCTTTGTAGCGTACAAGTGAAAATTCAGTCTCACAGGCACCAGGACTAACATTAGTCACTTTTATTCCATGTGGTAATAAATCTATGCGCATACTTTTTGAAATAGCATCAACCGCAAACTTGGTAGCACCATAAATATTGCCTTTGAGGTATGCCTGTTTTCCGGCAATGGAACCCAGGTTAATGATATGCCCATAACCCTGCGCCACCATTATTGGCATCACCTGCCTGGAAATATAAAGTAACCCTTTTAAATTTGTATCGATCATGGTTTCCCAGTCGTCAATGTCTCCTTCATGAATCAATGAGAGTCCCTGGGCAAGCCCGGCATTATTGACCAGCACATCAATGTTTTTCCAGTCATGCGGAAGAGAACTGACTGCGAGTTCAACCTCATCCCTTTTCATGATATCGAAACAGAGTGACAGCACTTTCACCGAAAAATTTTTGGTCAGCGCTTCTTCTATTTCTTTTAATCTTTCCGTGCGCCTTCCGGTAATAATGATGTTCCACCCGTGTTCTGCAAATTTATAAGCAGTCGCTTTCCCGAATCCAGCAGTAGCACCGGTAATCAGAATAATTTTTTCTTTCATTCAATTAAACTTTTTGCGGATTCAGTTTACTGTTCTTCCTGCTGTAAGCAAAATAGATGATTAATCCGACAACCAACCATATTGAAAACCCAATCCAGTTGGTAACTCCCAATTCACTCATCATATACAGACAGCTTACCAGTCCCAACAACGGAATGAGAGAAAGGTTTTTTCTTGATGCAAGGACCGTTAGGTAAAGGCAAACAAAAATAAATATCCATGTCGGAATTTTGTGTTTAAAAAGTGACATGCCAGATTCAAATTTATAATTTTCAGGAATAGAAAGTTGCGACAATGTTCTTTGGTATGAAAACTCATCGAGCCCGGAAAGGTATGCTTCAAGGTCTGAATTGGATTTGGTAAATCCTAAAGAGTCAGACAACAACACTGAGTTTTTTACCGTTTTAATTTCTGCTGAATTTAAATTACTGATTAAGGATCCGGGATCATAAATCTTCGGCGTATTATTCAGGAAATTCATCGTACCTTCTTTGTTGTACTGCAAGCTCAGGAAAATCGTAAGCAGGACCAAAGCAGGAGCAATGAATTTTGAATTTATGTATGGCGTTCTGAATTTTCCGCGAGGCGCTCCAGGTGTTATTTCAAGTTTCAGGACACCTGCACAAACAAGTACAAATGCAAACAAAGTTCCGATACTGCAAAGGTCAGTTACCATGGTGAGGTTCATAAACAGGGCAGGCACAGCTACCACAAAGCCGGTGACGATGGTTGCGTAGGAAGGCGTTTTATATTTCGGATGGATCGTAGAAAACTTTTTTGGGAGCAGTCCATCGCGGCTCATGCTCATCCAGATCCTGGGTTGGCCCAATTGAAAGACGAGTAGTACGCTTGCCATCGCAACAATTGCACTGACACCAATCACTGCACTCATCCATTTGAGACCGATCAATCCAAACACAAAAGCCAGCGGATCGCCTACAGCAAGTTGATCAGATTTAACCATTCCCGTTAATACAAGTGCAACTGTAACATATAGTGTTGTACAGATGAGGATTGCCCACATCATAGCACGCGGTAAATCCCGTTGGGGGTTTTTACATTCTTCAGCAGTGGTGCTGATGGCGTCAAATCCGATGTATGCAAAGAACACTGCACTTACACCTTTGAGCACACCAGGGATTCCATTCGGGAGAAATGGGTGCCAGTTGTCGGTGTTTACATAGAAGACACCAACTGCAATCACGAGGAGAACGACAGCAATTTTGATGGCCACCATGATATTAGCCAAATTGCGTGATTCCCTGATTCCGCGGTACACAAGGGCTGTGATTGCAATAATGATGAACAAAGCCGGGATATCTGCAACAAAATGTAAGGCGCCAAATGCAGGTGCATTCGTCCATGCCTTGTGTGCAATCTGCAAGCCACTGTCAAGGTTTTCGAAACTTTTTCCGCTCGCCATTAAAGCTTCAGCAGCTTTGAAGCCTTTAGAAGCAGTGAGGTAGTCCATTGTCATCCATTCGGGAATATGCATTCCTGCACTGTCCAGCAAGCCGGTGAAATAATCACTCCATGAAATGGCGACAGTTATATTACCAATTGCATATTCCATGATCAAGGCCCAACCGATAATCCAGGCAATGAGTTCTCCGAAAGCAACATAACTATAGGTATAAGCGCTTCCACTTACGGGTACCAGAGAAGCAAATTCTGCGTACGCGAAAGCTGCAAATCCGCAGGCAACAGCTGTGAAGATGAATAGCAGGATCACACCCGGACCGCCTTGTGCGCTGGCATTGCCGATTGTGGAAAAAATTCCAGCACCAATAATTGCTGCGATGCCAAGTGCCGTTAGATCCCGGACACCGAGGTGTTTGGACAACGAAACATGATCAGGCGATTCGCTGTCTCCTGCCTGTTTCATGATAACGTCAACAGATTTTTTCCTGAATAAACTCATAAGGTATGATTGGAGGAAACAATACTACATAAGTTTTTGCATCACCGGAAATTTTCTTTGGCGGCAGGCTTCTTAATTACCAGGGATTCGCATACTTATCAGTGAATACTTTTTGATACCTGAGGTCATTCCATTTGTTTTGTTCGGGAAGATACACGACTGAGTATTGATTCAGTTGGAATTTCTGAAGCGCTGTTTCGTCTGCATAAAAAACAAATTCTACCGGACTATTTTTTTCATTTGGTAACTGAAGCAAGATCTCATTCATCCACCATCCGGCAATGATGACTGTTTTTTTTTGGATCATGGAGCTTTTATTCACCACCTCAGTGGTAAATTCAATTTTGTTTTTTCGTTTGAAATAATCAGCCATCACAGGGCCTATCAGGATGTCGAAGGTTATTTTCTGCTCCGAAATGGTCCTCGTGAGAGAAAGATCAGAACTGTTGTTTCCTCGGATATTATCATCCAGGTTTAACCCGGCGGTAAAGGAAGACACGATCAATAAGCAACTAAATAGAATTAGTTTCTTTGTCTCAATTGACAATGATGCAACCAGGATGACAAAAGGGATGAGGGGAATGAGGTATGCAGACTTCTCAGGTTTAATGGCAAATGCAATGGTGTAAAATAAAATTACAGCAATGCTGACTTCAAAAATCTGCTTATGCTTTTTGTTTCCCGCAGGATGTGCTGGTAGTAATTGTTTTCGCCGGAGGAAGAAAATCAGAAGTGCTGATACCCCGATCAATCCCGGCATGCCAAATACACCCATGCTTCCCTTGTATATAACTTTAGCGAGGGTAGGGTAAGGGAAATAGTCGGAAGCAGTAAGGAAACCGATTCCATAGGTAAGAAAAACAGGCAGGAAAATGAGTGATGCTAAAATAAGTGTGGACAATGAAAGTTGAAGGGATGATTTGATTTTATTTTCCAGATCATCTCTCCAGATATAAATGAGGAAAACAGGTAACATGATTCCTGATGTAATTCTGCAACCAATTGCCAATGCAAGCACCACTCCTGAAATAAAATGTTTTCCTGAAATGAGATAATAAAAGGAAGCTAGCGTAAAGGCAAGCGCCCAGGTATAGTCCATATCGTTCGTGCTGTTAATATAAATTGCAGGAACAAAAGCGAGGGTTAATCCGCACAGGACAGGTTGCCTTGCATTCAATTTTTTTAATGTCAGTATGAAAAAATAAATTCCTGCTGTTGAGATCAACGCTGTAAATAGGTTGAACAGAAAAGGGCCTTTGTCCCAGATTGTTGAATAAATGTATTCCTGAAGTGGATGTCCGGGGAAACGGGATGCTTCATAGACATTTGTCAGGGCAATAACTTTTGCAACGAGTGCAAGTCCCCATGAATCCTCTTCGGCACCATAACCATTGTTGAGAAAGGGAAGCCGTGAACAAAGGATCAGCAACAGGGCCAGCAGGATATTGTATCTGAAACCAGGCACCTTTTTCATTATTTTTCAACGATAGATTCAGGATGCAATTTTTTTCAATATTGGAAACCGGGATGTGATTTTGTCGATATCGAGGACAGCAATGAAACAATAAATTAAAAACAGGAGTGCCGGAACTTTGTATCTCACCATTGCGCCAAGTACTGGAGTAATTAATCCAATGAGCGAGTACATACATACAACAAAGTAAATGCTCAGCCAAAACAGGTGGGGATTGAATTTCGTATCCCATCGTGAAAAAAAGATACAGGTAAACCCGAGCAGGATCAAAAAAATATTTTCAACAGCACTGAGAAGGATCAGCGGTGAGTGTGAATCGAAAATAGATGGGCGGGTCAGGACGCGAAGTACAGCAGATGGGGCATGAAGGAGGATACTTGCGGGAGTGGGGTCAAATTCGGGAATCTGGATTGCGCTGTTGGCTTTCGTAGCATCAACAAGCACATTAAAGCTTTTATGTTTATAGAATATAAGATCAACCACGTCATATTTTTCAGAAATAAGATCACTGTTAAATCCAATGGTAAAATAAATAATGTGGCAAATGAGGAATTTAAATCCTACCCGTATGGCTTTGTCTTTCCTGCTCCAATACCAGGCAATAAGAGAAGGGATGACGATAACAAGTGTATATAGTTTTGTAAACATCAAAAGCGCAAATCCAAGCAATACTGCTATCACACTTCGGAATGAATAACGGGAAGTGATCAGGTTTCGAAATGAATAGAGTAGGAGTCCCAAAGCGAAAAGGAGCAATCCGTCTTTCAGCATTCCAGATCCCCAAAACAGTACGGAAGGAAGAAACATTGTACATACAAAAAGGAGTTTTGACTTTTTTTTAATTGAAGACTGGAATAATTTGAATAGTGCAATCAGGCCGGTGAAAGAGAAAAAATTTAAGAACACTACATGAACATAGTATTTTCCGACTGAGAAAAATTGAAATATGACATTGAGCCGTACAAGCGTCTTATTGTCATTAAAGAGTACATCTTTATTGTTCCAGGCAATCATCCGGGTGCAGATATCAAAACATTCGGGAGAGGAATCATGCACGCCAAAAAAAATCTGAAAGAATTGTTTCGGCTGTGTAAAAAGTGTATTAAATAATATTTTACTGTCATCGAAAAATTTGAATGTATCTGCATTAACTCTTTCCGTATAATAATAAGTGTAGATGAGTCCGAGAATACAACCTGCAGCCACTTTAAGCAAAAAAAGCAGTTTTAGCCACCGGTAAGAAATTAATTCGAGCCGGAAAAACTGGAGGCGATGTATAAGAAAAAGAAACAAGGCTGTATAGCCCGTAGCGAGAAGTATTTCCACATCAAAGATTTAACAGAAACAAAAGTAGAGAAAGTATTTTGTCAGTACATTTGGCGGCTGAAAAGTTATACGTAAACACAGAATGACACAGATCGCTGAAGAAACCCTCGCTACAGATGAACAGGCAAAGTCCCTTGGATTGCTTCCTGAAGAATTTGAAAAGATAAAACAGATATTAGGCCGCACGCCAAACTTTACTGAATTGAGTTTATATTCAGTGATGTGGAGTGAGCATTGTTCTTATAAAAACTCCATCGAGTGGCTGAAGACATTACCAAGGGAAGGGCCTCATATGCTTGCCAAAGCCGGTGAAGAGAATGCGGGACTTGTATCTATTGGTGACGGCCTTGCATGTTGCTTCAAAATAGAATCACATAATCATCCCTCTGCAATAGAGCCATACCAGGGAGCCGCAACAGGAGTTGGCGGAATAAACAGGGATATTTTCACGATGGGTGCAAGACCGGTTGCGCAGTTGAATTCTCTCCGGTTTGGAAACCCCGATTCTGAAAAAACAAAATGGCTGATGCGTGGAATTGTTAAAGGAATCGGAGATTATGGGAATGCATTTGGAATTCCTACCGTCGGCGGAGAAGTTTTTTTTGATGATTGTTACAATATTAATCCTTTGGTGAATGCGATGAGTGCAGGGATTGTGGAAGTCGGAAAAACTGTTTCTGCGACATCTTTTGGCGTAGGTAACCCGGTATTTATTGTGGGCTCTGCAACGGGCAAAGATGGAATTCATGGGGCAACCTTTGCATCCGGGGACTTGCATGAAGACAGCGCCGATGATTTGCCTTCTGTGCAGGTAGGTGATCCATTTACAGAGAAATTATTGCTTGAAGCTTCTCTGGAGGTAATTGCTACCGGTGCCGTCATCGGTATGCAGGATATGGGAGCGGCAGGTATTATTTGTTCTACTTCGGAAATGAGTGCGAAAGGAAATCATGGAATGGTGATTCACCTTGATAAAGTTCCGACCCGTCAGCAAAACATGACCCCGTGGGAAATTTGTTTAAGTGAATCGCAGGAGCGCATGTTGGTAGTGGTGAAGAAAGGACGCGAAGCAGAGGTGAATAAAGTTTTTCAAAAATGGGATTTGAATTGCGTGCAGATCGGTACCGTAACTACAGGTGGCCGGTTAAAATTTTATATGCACAATAGCCTGGTTGCAGACGTGCCTTCGGAAACTTTGGTGCTCGGTGGTGGTGCTCCCGTTTACCAACGTGAATATACCCAGCCGAAATATTTTAATGAAGCAAAAAAGTTCAACATCAATTCAGTTGTGGAGCCGGAGAATTTACTTGATGTCAGCAAATTTCTACTGAGCCATCCTAACATTGCATCCAAACAATGGGTGTACAACCAATATGATTCAATGGTGGGTACTGTAAACATGAGCACCAATGAACCGAGTGATGCGGCTATTGTAAACATCAAAGGAAAGGACAAGGCTTTAGCATTTACCGTCGATTGCAATGCGCGCTATGTGCATGCTGATCCTGAAACAGGTTGTGCCATTGCTGTTGCAGAAGCCGCGCGGAATATCGTTTGCAGCGGTGGTGATCCTAGTGCGATAACGAACTGTCTCAACTTCGGCAATCCTTACAACAAGGAAGTGTACTGGCAATTTGTGCAAGCCATCAAAGGAATGGGTAAGGCATGCCGCAAATTTCAAACACCGGTTACAGGAGGGAATGTGAGTTTCTACAATCAAAGTAATGATGAAGGGCCTGTTTTTCCAACGCCAACAATCGGTATGATGGGAGTTCTTCCTTCAAAGAAAAACAGGATGACGCTCGACTTTAAAAATGCAGGTGATTCGGTTTTTCTCATCGGTGAATCAAAGAATGATATCAACTCATCAGAATACCTGGCATCCTATCATAAGGTAAAACTTTCTCCGGCTCCTTATTTTGAACTCGATACAGAAGTAAAAGTTCAAAACCTGATAAAGCAACTCATCAGAAAAAATCTTGTACAAAGCGCACACGATTGCAGCGATGGCGGATTGTTTATCGCACTTTGTGAATCAGCCATGCCCCGCAATCTTGGCTTTTCCATTGAGACTGACTTCGATGTTCGCGCTGATGCCTTTCTTTTTGGTGAAGCACAGAGCAGGGTAGTGGTAAGTGTGAATGAAGAACAACTCGATGGTTTCCTTGACCTCGTGAATAAGAGCGAAGTGGAATGGGCGAACCTGGGAAATGTAACAGATGGGGAACTTTCAATTGATGAACAATCTTTCGGCCATGTAAGCGAAGCAAAAGAGCTTTACGACAACGCCATCGGGAAAATGATGGGCAGTTGATTTCAATTGCCTGGCAGAATATTTTATTGCACGGTCAATCTTTGATGAGTTTCAGAATCACCTGTTTTGACATTCACAATATAAACTCCTTTTGCAAAATGATTCAAAGAAACGGGAATTGAATTTTCATTTGAATGCATTCGTTGCTCATATACTTTTTCGCCGGTTACATTTCTGATAATAATTTCTGAATCATAGACTGAACCACTCAGCAGGATTGTTGCAGATCCGGAAGCAGTTGGATTCGGAAAAATTGTTACTGAAATTTTACCGTGGTTGTATTTAACAGGAACCATGGCTGAATATTTTTCAGTACCATCAAAATCAGTTTGCTTCAACCGGTAATATGACAATCCATTGTATGGACTATGGTCAACTGCCTCATACGACCTGTTGGTAGTGCTGTTCCCTGCACCTTTAACCCGTGACAATTCTTCAAATTGAATTCCATCGTTGGATTTTTCTATTGTAAAATAATCGTTGTTTATTTCAGAGGATGTTGTCCACCTTGTTTCTACCTCTTCCTGATTTAGTTGTGCTGTGAACTCAAGAAGGTTCACCGGTAAAGTAGCAGAGCCGGTAGTAAAGGTCCAGATCGGACTTGTAGTGGTGCTGTTGCCATCACTGACAACAACATACCATTGATAACATGTATTCGGTGCCATTGATCCATAAGGAAGCGAAGAAGTGGTACCCGAAGTTACGCCTGTATTGGTTCCAATCAATGTAAAATTACTTACCGGCTGCATGTTATAGTTCAGTGTAAACTGGCTTGCTGCATCCGTCTTCCATTGGTTCAACCATGGATTGTAAGTTTTTACATTGATGGTATTCGTTGAAGGAGAGAATTTCATGATGCGCAACCATCCATTACCACCGTTTGTCCATCCCTGGAAATCAGACATGATTGTATTGATGATACTACCTGAATATGTATCCTGCCTGCGTGATTCACCCGTTACGTGTCCGGCCAACATCATAAATACATTCGGTTTGTCTTTCACTGAATTGTAGATCACCTGACCTTGTGTACCATAGGTACCATTCAGGTTCAGAATATAATGTGAGCCAATGATGGCTTTCCTGTTGCTGTAGGTATCAAGCAGATTTCTCAACCAGGTGATGACGCCCGGATCCATTGTAGTGGCATATTCCAAATTGATCACAATAAAATCAAGTCCGCTTGCTGTGAAAAGAGAATAGTTGTTATTGTTTTTTGTGCTATAGTGACCGCCATAATAGCCGCGACCTGTGAAACGTGCGCTTCCAAAATATTGGTTAAAAAAAGTAGTCGTACCTGCTACATTACCTGTTGGTGTCTGGTCATGATTACCCACATTCAAACCATAAGGTATTCCGTCCGGCAGCATCGTTGTCAAAGGATCTTCAATGATTTTCATTGCTGTATCTGCGCGTTGCCATTCAAGTGGGTTGCCACCATTATCGCCATTTTGCACGCAATCGCCGAGACCTTCAATGAATACAATATTTTCACTTACCAGGTTGTTTTTCACCCATGTCATTTGGGCTTTGTACATCGCGTTGGTCGCACCGTTTAACTCAGAAGTATAAAACTGTGTGTCCGGTAAGCCGATAATTGTAAAGTCAACATTTGAAGAGACTTGTGGACAAGGGGCTGCATAGTAAGAAATGGATAGATTGTTATTTTCAGGATCACTTACCGTTACGCTGAGAGCTGAATGAATATTCACATTGGTTGCGTTGTTAGCAGGAACATTCGATGTAGGTTGAACAGGTGGGTTATTTACGTTGATATTGAAAGGAGCTCCTCCATCCCAATACCAGTTAGAACCTGTTACAGTTGAATGAATTGCATTTCCAGAACTGTCTTTTACTGCAATTCCACAATTTTCATTCAATCCCCAACGAGCCACCATTCCTGCCTGTGGCGTACTCAACTGTTGGTTGATAGTGGATTGTATCGTTGCCTGTGAACGTGCAGCATTCCAGATCCGCGCTTCATCAATTATTCCATTAAAGAAACCTGCTGCAACGCTTGTGCTTGTTATCGCAGACCCGATAGCTGCTGGTTGAATGCTGGAAGATTGAGGTAAACGACCGACAGCCAATTGAGACTCCAGGATACCGTTCAAATAAAGTTTTAAGGTTGTACCATCATAGGTAGCTGCAGCATGATACCAGATGTTATTGTTGATGGCAGTCACACCTGCAAGCGGGTGATTTAAACCAGGACTTGGTTGGCCAGTACCTTCCTCAAAATCAACCATTACTACGTTGGTAGAAGGGTCAATTCCCAGGAAGTAATTCATGTCGCGGTTGTCACCATCGGCTTCTGCCCGCCCTTTCGTAAGAATTGGCACAGCATTAATTCCTCCCGTACCTGTAGAAGTAGCAGTTCCAGTTGCATTACGACTAAACCAAGCTTCAAGTGTAAATTGATTCAGTCCCAAAGCCGCAGGATTACCCAACCCGATGTAGGTGTTTGTTCCATCAAAATTGATTGCCGTATTTCCTGATGCCGGTGCATAGTCGAATGGTGAGCCGTTTATCCACAATGGACCGTTCGTTAAAGTACCGTTTACTATGCCGGCAGATCCTGAATTGGCACAAGTTGTTCCTGCATTTTCATTCAGTCCCCAACGCCCGATAAGTCCCGGAGCTGATGATATTTCAGAGGTGAGATTACCCACAACTTCTGCCTGGCTTCTGGCATAGTTCCAGATCCTGGCTTCATCTAACCTTCCATTAAAATATCCATTTGGAACACCGGTAGAATTCATCGCCGTTGCAAGTCCAGCATGTTGAATACTGTTTGATCTTGGAAGACGATTCACTACCAATGTTGCTTCCAGGTTTCCATTTAGGTATATCCTACATGTAGTTCCGTCATAAGTAGCTGCAGCATGGTACCATTTGAAGTTGCAAATGGGAGTTGTTCCTGAAACAGGGTGGTTCAATCCCGGGCTGGCTTGACCTGCACCTTCTTCAAAATCGGCTACAAGTACATTGGTAGCTGCATCAATTCCAAGAAAGTAATTCATGTCCACATTGCTTCCTTCAGCCTCATTTCTGCCTTTGGTGATTAATGGAATGGCCGTAACACCGCCTGTGCCAGTATTTGCGGATACGCCGGTTCCTTCGCGTTTAAACCAGACTTCCAGCGTAAATTGTGAACTGCCTAATCCTGCAGCGACTCCGTAAGTTACGTAGTCATTTACGCCATCAAAGTAGATTCCGGTTTGCGCTTCTGTGTTTGTAATAGAAAGAGCAAGGAAGAGGACTAATAGTAATTTGCGAAACATGGTGATAGTTTTTTATGTGTCTGCGAATGTATTATCACACTAGGTAGAATGGCATATTTATATGGTAAACAGTTACTTATTAATTGGCGAGTGAATGTAAAATTTGGGTTAAAAGTACACAACCCAGGATCACTTTTTCCAATAATCCGCCTAAAAAAGATTGAATTTATTCTCCTTCGCCAATTACTCATAGCTTTCTACGGGGATGAAGGAGAGGAGAACCGTCCGTAGCCTGCGGGGTCGTTAATTTCAATTATTTCCCATAATTCGAGTGTTTTCCTGAATCAATTTGTTTTTACATTTGAATCCGGAATTTAACCACCTAACCAAAACGACATGAAAATCAATTTAAATCTACTTTGTTTCGGATTTATTTTTTCAGGCACTGTTGAAGCTCAGTCTTTATCACCAACAGTCATATCGTCCGGCGGGGGATTTTCAGCCAATGGTTCAGCGATGCTGTCAAGCACAGTTGGTGAAATGGCAATGGTCGAAACATTCAACAACACAAGTGTAATCCTGACGCAAGGATTTCAGCAGCCGGAGGATTTTAATGTTTCGATTAAGAGTGTTGATCATTCAGTTGCAGGAATTAGCGTTTTTCCCAATCCTTCATCAGGGTTAATCAAATTGGTTTTCGAAACCAGCGAGGAACTGGATTTGTCCATTGTAATTTATGACCTCAATGGAAAAATTATTTATCGCAATTCAGCCAGGAAAGCAACTCAAAACAATTTTATTGCACTTGACCTTTCTGCTTTTGCAGCCGGAGATTATATCCTCGAATGTAGAAACACCGACAATACTAAAAAGGCTCCGGTTTTTATTTCACAAAAGATAACCCTTGTGAGGTAATTTCATTTTTCAACTTGAATAATAATTTGATCATTATCCAAATTGAAAGACGAGATTTTAAAATTATCTGCTCAGCACCAATTTCTGCGTAAAGCTTTCGTTTCCATTCTCAAGATGAATCAGGTAGATCCCATTGCTGAATGATGCAAGATCAAGATTGATTTCCAGTAACGGCAACGGATAATTTCCGGCCAAAACCTGACGGCCAACTGCATCACACAAAGTTATTTTCAGATTTGAAGAAGTTAACCTGGAACTATTAATTGTAATATTTCCGGACGAAGGATTTGGATAAATGCTCACTACATTTCCATCAAGCGTTTCTGCAATGCCCGTGAGGAAACTCAGATTCACATCATCAATGTACAGGTTGTTCTGGTTGTTGTTGATGTTCCTGAATTTAAGAATCACATTATCTGAAAATGTGAAAGGAGTCAGGTCAATAATTTCCTGCCTCCAGTCTGCAGCAGTTGTCGGAACGAAAGGTGTAGAGGTAACTGCAACTGTGCTCAATGAATCCTGCCATTTTTTATAGATTGAAGTCCAGTTTGCTCCGCAGTCTGTACTGGCGACCACTTCAAGGGTATCAGAAATGCCGCTTGTGCGCATTGCATACGCCACCCAGAATGAAAGCAATGGAATATTACCGGCAGACACCAGGTTTACATTTGGAACTATGAGGTCATCAACTGCACCAACAGAACTATAGTTGTAGTTTTCCATCTCAATACCGAATGGTGTGCCTTTATGTGCGCTCACACGCGTCCAGGTTAATCCGCCATCATAATTTCCAATGCTCCACCCGGAAACAGGGAAATATTGGTTTTGAAATCCCTGCACAATTGGAGCCGCCTGTCCTGTAATTACAATATTGAAAATATAGGTAGTCGTGTCATTGTATGGATTGGGATCGTTTACACCATTCGGCATCGTTGGAAAAACCTTCATCGTGTGAACACCTCTGTTCAAGGTGACTGTTGGCAGTGTAACAGTTGTGGAAGCAAGTGAGCTTAAGGAACCACTCCATGAGTAAGTTGTGGCCGCGCTTCCATCAATAGTGTAATTAATTGTAGCACTGGATAAAGTACCTGTACCGAAATTTTTAAGGTCAATAGCCGGATCGAAGATTGAATCACAAATAATGGGTGCAGGAATACTCACAGCATTGACACCGGCATCATTCACACTGAATACTGCCTGGCATCCATCGGAAGTAAGCAGAGAAGACATAGCAAGGTTATAAAGTGCGTTGTGCGCCCTTGTTGCCTGCCCCTGCGTAAAAATATTCTTGCAAGCTTCACTGCCATAATCCATGTAATTCATAAACATGAAACCTGGCGAATTAGGCTGGCAGTTATCGGTTGCAGGAAAAGTAGGGCAGGGGCTGCTGGTTGCGTCAGCCTGGTTTGGCGTATCAGAAACATTATCGCTGCCGGAGCATGAACCTCCATCATCACCCCAGATATGCCTGAGGTTAAAACAATGCCCGCATTCGTGTGTGGCAACCCAGCCGGTTAATCCTATAAGGGTATAATCAGTAACGTTACCAAAAGTATTGCTGAAGTTGCCTGTCGGAAATTCGCCATAGCCACCTAAGCCGGGAACAAGGTCACAGATCCAGAGATTAAAATATTTTGTTACATCCCAGGCATCCAATCCTCCAGATCCGTAAAACTTGCAAACGTCATTCACATCGAATGGGCCTGAAGAGGTTTGCCTGCGTTCAATACCATTTGTTACGGCTCCGTTTGGATCACGTTGCGCCAGGCAGAACTGGATGTTTGTACTTGCTGCAATCGGTTTCCAGACAGCGGGTGTAAGTCCTGTATCTGGTGCCGTACGGCCATAGTCTTCATTCAATGCCTGGATGGTATTCATAATGGCCTGGTCAGATACATTTTGTACCGTGTTGGCATATAACACGTGAACGACTACAGGGATAACATCCGGTAATAACGCCGGTCGCCGGTTTGCGGATTCCTGGGCCCACTTTTCCATTTGGACTTCGATATCCTGCATTCTTTTTTCCAGACTGGGATCTTTTTGCTTCATCCAGGCAAGGTGTTCCATTGTTCCGCAATGATGAACCGCGGATTCCTGTGCGTTAATTTCTCCAACCGAAATGCAGGCAATTGCTGCGCATGTAAGTAAAGTTTTAAAGGATTTCATAGATAGTAATATTGATATTGTGGAGCCAAAGAAAGGCAATTTAATTTTGATTTTGAAAAATATTAAAATGCCCTTTCATAGCCGATATGATGAGAAAATAATTGTTTCCAGATAGTTCCTTCATTGTCTTGTCATGTTGAGGTTTTGTTAGCTTTGCAACACACGTAAAATGTTTTGATTTTTTTATGGCGCAAAAAATCTTTTCGGGTTTTGTTTTTAGAACCAGTCGCTTTATTTTAATCTTTCTTTGTACATCATTTGCAGTGGTAGCAGAGATGGCTTCAACTTCTTTATTTTTTAAAAACTACAGCACTGCTAACGGACTTTCAAACAACACGGTTAACTGCCTTCATAAGGATTCACATGGTTTTGTTTGGATTGGAACTGATAATGGATTGAATCGTTTTGACGGAACTAACTTTAAAATTTTTAAGTATAATATTAACGATCCGCTTTCATTGCCTAATAATCAGATATTTTGTTTGCTTGAAGATGGAGATAGCAACCTTTGGGTTTCAACCAATCACGGTCTTTGCAAATACAATTTTAAAACTCAAACCTTTAAACGATATGATTTGCATTTGCCAAACGATTCCGTTCCAAAAACTCTTGGATTGACCCGCTTATTTTTAAACTCAAAAAAGAATTTCTGGATTACAACTTACGGTTACGGTCTTTTACAGTATGACCGAACGCATGATAGTTTAATACAATTCCCATTGCCCGGCACCATTGGCGTTAAGCAGATGTATGCAATAGCTGAAGATAATAATTGCAATTTATGGATATGTTTGCATTACGACCTGTTAATCTTCAATACGAATTCAAAAACTTATAAATATCAGCCTATAACGGTTTCGGAAAATGGAATTGAACGGCATCTTAAATTAACTCAAATTTATTTCGACCCGCAGGATACTAATCATGTATGGATTGGCACCTGGGGCGATGGATTACTCTATTTAAACACATCAACATTTACTTATGAAAGTTTTAAATTCCGAAATGGATTTCCTCACAATCTTTCAAATATTGTTTTTCAACTCACGTATTGTGACACCGATAAGATTTGGGTATTGAATGATTTTCCATTGGGAGTTATTGATACGCGAAAGCATATCTTCAGTCCTCTGTCAGAAATTGAAAAAAATGCGGCATCCTATCCGAAGTACATCACCTGCATTTATAGAGAAAATAAAAACCGGACATGGTTCGGAAGCAACCAGGGGTTTAGTGTATTGGATAAATCCCAGCAATTATTTTCAAACATTAAAATAAAATCCGGTAAAGCATCCAGTGAGATTTCATGGGATGATGCAAGTCAGCATTATTATGGCATTTCCCTTTACATTAACCGTTCACTTTTTATCTATAATAAAAATTTTGATTCGTCAGCTATTTACCCTATGCCATTTTTAGATAAATCAACTGCTGAACCCTCTGTAGTTTTTAAAAATAAAGAAGACGTATGGATTGGCACTCAAAGTGGTGGTATTTATTTTTTTGATGAAACAAAAAAAAATTTTACTGCTGTAAAAACCCCGCTTGATACTGATGCTAAAATAAAACCTTCGGTTAATTATATAATGAGCGATAGCAGAGGGAATTTGTGGTTTTCGTGTTTTACAAATGGGATTATGAATTACAATCCTGAATCAAAAAAATTTGAACACTATCCTATTCTAACGGAAACCGGTGACACAATTAAACAGGGAATAAGTAAAATTATTGAGTTGGATGAAGAACATCTTGCAGTGCATTTTGATGAATGCGGCTATGGTATTTTTAATAAGAAGACCCGGAGAACAAAAACTTTTTTTAAATATGATAATAATTTCAAAGCATTAAGTTCAGCAAGCGATTTGGTTAAAAGTAGTGACGGCAGATTGTTTTCAATAACAAAAGAAAACGGAGTAGTTGAAGTGAAGGACAATAAATGTATTTCCTACAATTCAATCGGAGAGGAACTGATAAAAGATGCCTTTTACAGTGGATTTGTTGATAGTTTAAATAATATTTGGATAGGAAGCAGCAATGGTTTTTACCGGTTCAGCATTGCAACAAAAACATTTTCTCACTACAGTTCATCGTTTGGATTAAATGAAAAAGTTTTTGCTTCTGAATTGATAAGTTCCGGTGAAAATGAGATAATGACCTTGTATGCTGATGGAAGCTATTACAAATTTAATCCATACAAATTCACTGAAGAAGAAACTTCGCCAAAACTCTATTTTGTCTCATTAACAGCAAACGGAATTTCACCGACTGGTAATTATAATTTAAACGATTTGAAACAGATTGATTTACCGTATGATAGAAATAATCTTACTGTCGAGTTTGCGGAATTAAATTTCACTAACCCTGGCAATGCGATTTTTGAATATCAATTAATGGGGTCAAATACCAGGTGGAATGTATCTCCTAAAAATTTAATGATCAGTTATTCCGCATTGCCTCCAGGTCACTACGTTTTTAATGTTAGGTGCAAACCAATAGGCGAAATACCTGTTTCAAACCAAATTAGTCTCAGAGTTAATATTATCCCTGCATATTGGCAAACAAGTTGGTTTAAAATAATGGTCTTGATTTTAGTTTCAGGTACCCTGTTTATTATTTTTAGGTACATTGCTGCATTGCGTTACCGGCAGAAAATTGCAGCCTTTGAACGTCAGCGTGAAATAGAAAAAGTCCGTTCACGCATTGCACGCGATATTCATGATGATATTGGTTCCGGCATAACTAAAATTACCTTGATGGCGCGTAATGCAGTGAAATCAACAAACGGAAAAAAAGAAAATAAGGGAATAGCAGATAAAATAAATTACGCAGCGAAAGAATTAATTCATCAGTTGGGTGAGATTATATGGACCGTAAATCCCGAAAACGATAGCATTCAAAATTATTTTGCATTTGTCAGGCATTATCTCAACGGGCAATTGGAGGATACGCCGATCAATCTTAAAATTGATATACCCAACCTGAATGAATTACAGAATCCGGATATGAATCTTAATCCTGATATAAGACGAAACTCGATGTTGGTATTGAAGGAAGCCATCAATAATGCACTCAAATATGCAGGGGCAAAAAATATTTCTGTCAACTATTATCTGAGAAACGACAAATTGACATTGGAGATTTCTGATGATGGGGTTGGTTTTGATAATTCGATTCAGCCGGTTGCCAGAGAGAGCCGGACAGGGGGGAACGGATTGAAAAATATGAGTAAGCGGGCTGAGGAAATGGGTGCAGCACTTGAAATTATTTCTGGTGTTGGTAAGGGAACTAAAATTATATTGATTGTGACGGTTTGATTTCATATACTAAATTTTACGAACATTTCCCTACTTTAGTAGGTTGTGATTTCTTTCTAACAATAATTAAATTTGCCGGATGATTCATGTAGCCATTGTTGAGGACGATATTGAACTGAAAAATTATTTTGAAGAAGTAGTTTCATCAGGTAATGATTTATCGCTTATAGGGAGTTATGACAATGCTGAAGATTTTATTGCTGATTTCAACCGTATCAATATGGTTAATGTAGTGATGATGGATATTAATTTGCCAGGTATGAGTGGTATTGAATGTATTGGTAAATTGAAAAAACGGCAACCTGAAACGCAATATCTTGTTTGTTCAATATTTGAAGACAGCACAAATCTTTTTAGTGCATTATGTGCAGGAGCCACGGGTTATATTTTAAAAAATTCAACAGAGGAAGAAATCATGAGGGCAGTAAATGAAATTCACAGGGGCGGTTCTCCCATGTCACCGCAATTGGCTCGGATGGTTGTTCAATCATTTCCACTGAAAAAAGGGGTTTCTGAATTAATTGACTTATTAACGTCCCGGGAACGGGATATTTTGCAAATGCTCAGCGAAGGTTTTCGCTACAAAGAAATTGCTGATAAACTTTGTTTGAGCACCGAAACCGTGCGTGCTTACATACGTGATATCTATTCCAAGTTGCAAGTGCATAGCCGCACAGATGCACTTAACAAAGTTTTTCAAAAGTAATATTATAACTGCCCTAAACACAGTTTAAAACAACAAATTCTTTAATTTCTTCCCAGGACTTTGAATAAGGTGCTAAGCCTCGGATAGGAGCATCTTCATCGGCATCCTTAAAATAGAAAATGCTTCTCCACAAGAAATAAAGCTGATTGCTGTCATATTTCTTAGTAAACCATTCCAGCAAAGTTTTCCACCCATAATTTTCGATTAAAACATAGATGTCAAAAAAATCTTTCCTTTTTCCTCTTCCGCAAATTGTATGCATTTTCATTGCAGCTATATCCTCTATGCTAAAATAATTTACACTATCATATTCAGCAAAAGATTTAATTAGTTTTGAAGGCTCGTAAATGAAATCGCATTTTATTTTGTTCACATAACAAAACAACATGCTTTTATTACTGTTTACGAAATCAAACCGCAGCGAAGAATCGGCAGTAATCAACAATTCGATTTCCCTCGGTGAAAAAGATTGCGGTGTAAAAATATCGAGGTCAATTGATTGCCTGTGCCCTAATTGCAATGCTAATGAAGTGCCACCCGCAAGTGCAAAGTTTTCTTTTATCGCAGGTATTTTGAAAAGTTCTTTAAGTGCGTTGTACGTTTCCTGTTCAACGGTAGAAAGATGAAACATGAATTTCGTTAATTGGTAGGTTAAAATAATAACTGCAAAAATTTGCCGTTTTTGCATCTAATTCTTTGCTTTTACGAAGTGATGTTTTTATTTCTTCATTAGAATAAATTTTTAACAGCATATAAAAATCCTCAGTAAATCCGCGGGTAAGCACACGTTCAATTACATAGCGCTGGTTTTTCTTCAAATCAATGTCTTCAGCGGTTGCATCCCAAAATAAATTGCTGCTGAAAGGAAACGGAGATGATGCAATCTTCCTGTCTATTTTTTCAATATCAATAAATTTAAAATAGTAGCTCATTATTTTTTTCAAAGTTACATTTCCATTTTAACATGATGGATTGTTCTGAAATTTATTCTCCTTCGCCGAACACCTCGTAGCTTGATACGGGGATGCACGGCCTTCGCAGCCGAAGAAGCTGCTTCGGCGTAGTTGGCAAGGCGAGGAGAACCCTCCGTAGCCTTGGCCAAGGAGGGTAGGGGTTTTCGACCTTCGTAGCTGAAACTACTTCCGGGGAGTAGGTTTTTATTCTTCGCAGCCCAAGCTGCTTCGGCGAAGAAGGCTCGGAGTATTTCTCAAGATACCTCGCGGCTTGCTGCGGGGCCGTTCATTTAAGCGGGATATTAACCTGACCGAGAGATAAAAATAAGGTTTTTATTTTCAATACTTAGCTGATGTTATTTCCCTACTAAAGTAGTGTTGAAAGGGATATTGCTCAAAGGTATTTTTGCAGAATAAATATGCAATTTAATTCCTCTAAACAAAAATCACATGAAAAAACTACGCGTTCTTTACTGCATCTTCATTGCTGCATTGGGTGTGCAGGCGCAACCTACCATCACCAATTTTACCCCCGCCAGCGGACCTGTTGGCACCTCGGTAACCATTACCGGTACCAATTTTAATACAACCGCTGTAAACAATGTGGTGTATTTTGGCGCAACAAAAGCAACCGTAAGCACGGCAACCGCTACCAGCATGACAGTTACTGTGCCTGTAGGCGCTACTTACCAACCCATTTCAGAATTGAACACGGCAACTGGTTTAGCAGGGTTTTCCGCTTCACCTTTCGTTACCACTTTTATACCTAACACCAACATTACTCCCAATGATTTTATGCCCGGTGTTGATTTTGCAGCCGTAGATTATCCAAGAGCAATAGCCATAGCCGATTTTGATGGCGATGGCAAACCGGATTTGGCAACAAGTAATAATAATAATGGTGGCATCATCTCCATGTCCGTTTACCTGAATACTTCCGTAAGCGGTTCTATTACCGGAAGTTCATTTGCAGCAAGGCAAGATTTTACTACCGCGGCTGGGGCATTCAGGTCAATAAAAGTAAGCGATATAGATGGAGATGGCAAACCTGATTTAGTTATTCCCGGTTCTTCTTACATATCTGTTTTTCGAAATACTTCAGTAAGCGGATCTATTACCTTTGCGACAAGGGTTGATATTCTGTCAAGTGGGGGCGGTGGTTTAAGTCCTGATGTAGCCATAGGTGATATAGATGGCGACGGCAAGCCGGATTTAACCGTACTTGGTGGTCCATTTGTTTATCGCAATACCTCTGTAAGCGGGTCAATAACATTTGATCCCGGAGTTTATTTTGCAGCGGGAGGCTCCCCGTTTACTTTATTGATTGGAGATATAGATGGTGATGGTAAACCTGATATGGCAGTAGGAAATGCATTCAGCAATACTTTGTCTGTCTTAAGGAATACGGCTGTGAGTGGCATTATTAATACCAGTTCTTTTGCTGCAGCAGTTAATTTTGCCAGCACCAACGACCTCAGGGCAATAACTTTAGGCGATTTAGATGGTGATGACAAGCCGGATTTGGTGGTTGGAAACTATAACGGTAGTTCGGTATCGGTTTTTCGGAATGCCTCTGTAAGCGGTACAGTAATACTTGATGCGGCAGTTAATTTTACAACCGTAGGACACATGAATTCAATAGCTATAGGAGATATAGATGGCGATGGCAAACCCGATTTGGTAACAGATCGTTCTGTTTTAAGAAATACATCCACCATCGGCACTATAACAAGCAGTTCATTCGCAGCAAAGGTAGATATCACAGCTATAGGTAGTGAATCAGTAGCCATAGCCGATATAGACGGAGATGGAATACCCGATTTGGTTTCTACCTCATCATCTAATATAACAGTAATACAAAACAAACACAGAGAGCCTCCCACCATTGCCAGCTTTACCCCCGCCAGCGGACCTGTTGGCACCTCGGTAACCATTATCGGTACCAATTTTAATACAGCCGCTGTAAACAATGTGGTGTATTTTGGCGCAACAAAAGCAACCGTAAGCGCATCTACATCGACTAGCATGACGGTAACTGTGCCCGTGGGTGCAACATACGAGCCCATTACAGAATTAAACATGGCAATCAACCTCGGTTGTTCTTCGGCAGCACCCTTTATTACCACTTTTTCACCCAACCTTGGAACTATAAATGCTAATAGTTTTGAGTCTAAAGTTGATTTTGCCACAGGTTCGGGACCTAATACCGTAGCGGTAGGCGATATTGACGGAGACGGCAAGGCAGATGTGGCGGTGGCAAATTATTATGCCAATACTGTTTCCGTTTACCGTAACACTTCGGTTTCAGGACTTATTAATAGCGGTTCTTTAGCAACTAAAGTTGATTTTGTAACAGGAGCCAATCCAAATTCTATAGACATGGCTGATCTTGACGGAGATGGCAAGTTGGAATTAGTGGTAGCTAACAGGGGCAGTAATACAGTTTCTGTTTTTCGTAATACTTCTACAAGTGGCTCTATTACCAGCGGTTCGTTAGCTGCTAAGGTTGATTTTACCACCGGAAACATTCCTTCGTTTGCAGCCGTAGGTGATATTGATGGCGATGGAAAAGCTGATTTAGCAGTATGCAATAATGGCGGTAATACGGTTTCTCTTTTCCAAAACACATCTGTAACCGGGTCAATTTCCAGCAGCTCCTTCGCTGCTAAGGTTGATTTTACAAACGGCACCAATCCTCGTGTAATAATTATAGGCGATATAGATGGTGACGGAAAACCTGATGTGGCTACAGTCAATGAAACAAGTAACGATATTTCGGTATTTCGTAATACTTCGGTAATAGGCGTAATTGACAATAGCTCTTTGGCAAGCAAGGTTGATTTTACAACAGGCACCACCCCTTGGTGGCTGGCTATTGGCGATATTGATGGCGATGGCAAATCGGATATAGCCGTTGCAAATTATTTTGATCATACAGTATCGCTCTTTAAAAATACATCAGTTAGTGGTGCTATTACAAGTAGCTCATTCGCAAGCAAGGTTGACTTTGCCACAGCTACTAATCCACATTCGGTAGTAATTGGCGACCTGGACGGTGACGGAAAACCTGAAGTAGTTTCATCAAATTATGGAAGCAATAGCATATCTGTATTCAGAAATACTGCTACAAGCGGTACAATTGCTAATGGCTCTTTGGCAACGAAAGTAGATTTTACCACTGGTGGCGCTCCAAATTCAGTGGCCCTTAGCGATATTGATAGCGATGGGAAACTTGATTTAATCAGCAGTAATTTCTTAAGTAATATGCTATCTATTTTGCGAAATAGTGTGGAGCGCATTACCACCGGTACTATTTCAGGCAGCCCGTTTTGTGCCGGGGCAAGTGTTAGCGTGCCATTTACGGTAAATATTCCTTTTAGCAGCGGTAATGTTTTTACTGCCCAACTGAGTAACGCCAGCGGTAGTTTTGCCAACCCTGTTAATATAGGTACTTTATCCGCTAATGGTAGTGGAAGTATTAACGCCACCATACCTGTTGGCACTGCTACAGGCACTGGTTATAGAATAAGAGTAAACGGCAGTGTTTCGGTGGTAGCCGGTACCGATAACGGCACCGATATTACAATCAACGCAATTACTATTAGCACTGGCACCATTACCGGAACTCCGCTTTGTGCAGAGGTAAATGTTATAGTGCCGTTTACCGTTTCATGTCCTTTAGGTAGCGGCAATGTTTTTACGGCTCAGTTAAGCAATGCTTCTGGCAGCTTTACAAGCCCTGTAAACATTGCTACTTTAACAGGTAATACTAATGGGAATATCAGCGCTATTATACCTGGTGGTACTGCATCAGGCACGGGTTATAGAATTAGAGTGGTTGGCAGTACGCCCGCAATTACCGGTACCGATAACGGCACCGATATTACAATCAACGCAATTACTATTAGCACTGG
>JBDTTM010000007.1:0-26954 GCA_039930605.1 Bacteroidota bacterium | reverse complement strand
AGCACCATTGATAAAGTAATGGACGTATGCAACCTAAAAGCAGCATGCGTGTCCATTAAATAATATCTATTTCCCTCCGGCCTCACAGACTCTTTTCTTGCTGCTATTTTCTATGGCCAATTTTATAGGCGCCAATTATTTCGATGCCGAAAAAAGCTTGAATAGCGCACTGCCAGCGGGTTTCACTTCAGACTACCGGTGAAACGAAGGATCTCTTGAACCTTGCCCTTAAAGGTGATTTTTTTAGAATCCAGGAAAGCCTGATCTGAAATTTTGCGAGCCAGTTCCTTATCTTCAATTAACTTTTTAATCCCCGCAGCCAGCGCCTTTGGATTGTCAGGATCAACAAAATATACATTGGTCTCATTGATAATATCTTGTGTCGCAGGAAAATCAGGCGTAACAATCGGATTGCGTGTAGACAGGTATTCATTCAACTTCTGTGGATAATTATATTCCACAAAATGATCTTTGTCATTATAATAAGAAACCAAAACGTCTGCAGCCAGTTGGTAATAACGAACATAGGTTGAGTCGTTGAAAAAACCGGTAAAGGCCACATTGCCGATATTTCTTTCTTCACAGTATCTCCTGTAATGCTCAACGTTACTTTGCTTTCCACCTGTCGCAAGGAATTGATATTCCGGTAAGTCGGCAGCGGCAGCAAGAATATAAATAAGTTCATTGAGCCCGGGACTTATTTTCCCTGTGTAAACAACCAATGGCTTCGGATTATCATATTTAATAATTCTTCGGGCTTCTTCTTTCGGGCAATCATTATCATAAGCCGGTATTGGGGCAAGGGCAAGAATGAATTTTTCCGGAGGTACGGGCACAATTTCCTGTATTGCATTTTTGGTGGCTGTAACACCAGCCATGATACCGTCGGCATTTCTTATCACAAACCTGAAAAGCATGCTGTTCTTCACTTCCGAGCAGATGTAAATCACCTTTACCTTTAACAGCTTACCGAAAATATTCTTCAGCAACAATGCAGATAGCAGGAGTTTTGCATCACGCGAAAAAATGACAGTTTCTTTTCGGCTAAAAATCTTAGAAACAAAAATTCTAAATGCACTGAATGAAAAACCCGTTACCAAAACAAGCATAAACCAAAGTCTTGAAGAATGCTCCCGGAGTGGTGTGAGCAGGATCCTGGTTTTTACAACATTTCTTACACCATAACTTTTAGGAATTTCACTTTTGAGTATGTTCTCCTTCATGTAAGTGAAAGGATAGATAATCGTTACGTCCACATGCTCCCCTGCAAAGGCATCGCATAAGCGCATGTCAAAAATGCGGTTGGTTGTAGGACGCAGAAGACAAAAAGGAGAGAATAAATATATATCAACGTCTTCGGAGTTCTTCATAATAACATAAAAGTGTTGCTTAAAAAATGCGAAACCGGCTATTTGAATTCCCCGACTAGAATTGCCATGATCAATTGATCTGAAAATTGACCTTGCTTAAAAACGTCTTCACGCAGGGTTCCTTCCGTTTTAAATCCGCAGGTTTCATATAACTTAATAGCAGCAACATTGCTCTTTTTCACTTTCAGGTAAACACGGTGCAGGCCAAGTTTAAGGAATATGAATTCAAGTGTTGCCTTGCATGCATGGGTGCCATAACCCTTTCCGCTATGTGCACTGTCAATAAGGATTGCAAACTCTGCATTCCTGTTGATCATATTGATGTTCTTGATAAAAGTCATTCCGATCAGCTCCCCGGTTGCAATCAGTTCAACTCCGAAAGCCGTGTTCGGAAAATTCGCGTGTATGTTTTTTTCATACCATTCTTTTTCCATCTCCAGGCTCACAGGAAAAGGATGACCGGAAAATTCATTCCTGACATCTTCCTGGTTTCTCCATTTCCATGTTATGGAGGAATCAGCTAAAGTCAATGCGCGAAGTCGGACCGTTGTTGTCATTGGTTATGATTAAAGTAAATCTGCTTTGCTCCAGCGATATCGTTGTAAAATATTTTTGTATTTGACGGATTCCGGGGCAAACCGCCGATCCCAATCAGCACAAAGTAAATCATATTGTTCATGGAAATGAATTCTCTTACCGATATAAAAAGGAGCAGTTTTGGAGGAGAAATTTTTTTTAAAGACCAGTAGGGAATCTTCCGCAGAATCGGTCATCCCTCCACCGAGATGAACTTTTTTCATCCCTGATTTTTTACAGTGCATGATTCCTTTATTTAGAAGAAGGTTACTGACGGCATTTTTTTTTCCCTCTTCAGTGGCAGACGAGAGAAAGTAATAAGCATTGAAGTTCCCGAGCAAAAATACCGAAGCACCCAAAACCCGCATGTTGTCTTTGGCAATGAGTAACAAACCATTTTTTTTAATTAAAGCCAGGAGTGCGGTAAAAAACTCCTTCGAAAAAAAATAAAGCATGGAAGCATTCAAATGTTCCATGTTTTTCTGATAAATACGGGCGAATTCTTCAAAATATTGACAGTTATAATCATGGATAATTTCAACATTGTTTTTTTCTGCCTTCCGGATTTTATTCCTGTTTTGACTTGTGTATGAGTCCCATATTTCATTTTCGGCCCGCTGTAAATCAACATATACATAATCACGGAGCGGAATCAATTTCACCGATTCATTTTGTGATAGTAATTGATAGTTCTCAAGCAATGGATGCAGCCGGATGAATTCACTTACAATTTTATTCTCCTTACAATAAGCCATGAATGCCTCTGAACAGGAATTCAGAAATTCCATATTTGAACTCGTTGAAACGGGTCCGGAATATCCATAAGCAGACTCAATGTCAAAATAATTTCCATCCAGAACAGTTGTTTCAATGCTGCGCAGCAGGAAGGGATAAAAATAAAGTTCGTCTCCTTCCGTAACTGTAAATAGCCGGGCTTTACCATTCCCGTTTACCTCGTACATGAAATAATAGTCGAATGACAAATTGATATCCCTGAGGTGCAGAGGTAATTTATCGAAATGCGCATCCCAATCTTTCTTGTCATCAATTACCCTGATCGTTCGTGTACTTAACATCATTGCCAACGGTCATTTATTATTCTTCAGGAACTCTTTCACCTTGCGACAAACGGATAATACTTGTCCGTGGGTCAATCCTGGAAAACTGGGAAGAATAAGTACCTGATGATTCAATACTTCCGCATTTTTATTATCTGACTGGATGTGGCTCAGGTGCGCATGCTTGTTGATCGGGTAAAACATCGGACGTGTTTCGATGCTATTCTCGAAAAGAAAATGCTCAAGGGCTTGTTTTTTCTGAATCGTAAAATTCCTGAAACGCACAGCGAACATCCACTGTGCATGTTTAGTCCCTGCTTCTATCTGCTGGAGGCTGACTTCATCAACCTGGCTCAATTCTTTTCTGTAAGTCTCAAATACGATTGATTTTTTCTCCCTGATTTCATCTGCAATTTCAAGCTGACCCAATAGTAATGCGGCCTGCACGTTTGTCATTCGGTAATTATAGCCAAGTTTATCGTGGATGTATCGGATGCTTGATTGTCCTTGCCCGCGAATGGAATTAAGGTATTCAAATAGTTCCTCATCCTGTGTAAAAACAGCTCCCCCCTCTCCGCTTGTAATTGTCTTGTTACCAAAAAAGGACAAGGATGCAAGTGTTGACTGTGTTCCACTGTAAGAACCGTCGTGTGTTCCGAAAAGTCCTTCACAATTATCTTCAGCAATTACAACACCGGGAAAACGTTTTTTCAGTGCGGGAATATTAATGATGTTGCCCAGGTTATGCACGATAAGTAAGGCAGTATCTCTTCCAATTGATTGTATTTTTGAATGATCAATATTCCAGGTGTCCAGGTTCGCATCGGCAACCTTGAAATTAAATCCGCCGGAGAACAAAAAACTATTCCAGGCCGCTACATATACATTATTCGGAACGATGATCTCTTTTATTGAAGGATATTTAAATTGAATTCCCAATGCAAGCATGTGTGTGGCACAGGTTCCGTTATTCACCAGTACTACGAATTTGCTTTTAAAGATTTCCTTCAGCTTATCTTTGGCCTTGTCGATATAAACACCTTGCGATGAAATCCAGGTAGAATCCAAAGCATCATGTGCATATTTTAAGCTCTCCTTGGGTAAATAGGGCTCGTAGATTGGTAGCATGCTTTCTGATTCTAAAAAATTGGATGCTATTTTTACTTAAAAACAGCGAAAAAGTTACCCCGCCGGGTTTATCTCAAGTGCTGATTTTAGCTCTTCAGTTCTTATTTTCCTGAATGAAAACCAGATAAACAGGACCATATTCAGCACATTTGTTATTAAAGCGGCTATAGCCATTCCCGTGGATTGAAACAGCGGCACAAGCCAGAATGCAAAAGCAATCCCTGTAATTATTGTTACAATATAAATTTTAAGCCGCATGGACGCAAGACCGAGGCTCTGGATCAATGGGAGCGTCCAGAATGTCATGGCACCAAGAACGGCACTCACCAGGAAAAAGAAAAAAGGCATGGCAGACTCCGCAAAGGACTTACCATAGAGAGAAATTACGATCCAGTCTTTCAGGAAAAATAAAACAGTCAACAAAATAATTGCCGGAAACAACGAAAGAGTAGTGATTTTCCTGAGCATCTTTTTAACTTCAGGGTATCTCTTTTCTGCAAGGAGCTTAGACAATTGCGGATAGATTGAACTGGACAAAGGATCTGTAAGAACGAAGACCGCGTACCCTAATTTTTTTGCCACAGAATAAAATCCGACTGCAGTTGCAGAGATCAGTGACCCGAGCAAAACCGTATCTCCCTGGGCAATAGTGGTCTTTAATGAACCGCTGATCGATGTGCTGATCACAAATTCCCGTAATTGCTTCACGTCAGGTTTAATAACCGAATAAGGTGCAAATCTATACGGCAGCAGGTCTTTTTTGATTTCATAGAAAGCCATGAAATTACAGATCATACCATTGAGAAACCGCGTAACGATTACGGCCGAGAAAAAAACTCCGAGGTTACGTGGATAAAAAATCAATGCCAATACGATGATAACTGTCTCTATCAAATCCATTATAATGGTGATGATTGCATTTAATTTGAATTTATAAAACATCCGCAACATCCCCATGCTTACGCTATTAAAATACCTTGAAGTAGATGCCGCTGCAAAAAGAATGGTAAACCACTCAAGTCCCGGCGTTTTATATACGTCGGCGTAAAACTGAAAGCTGAACACCGACACAATCGCCACGGTAATAAGCGCCATTAAGAGGTTGATCTTAATTGTTGCCTTCAGCAATGCAGTGAATTTATCAATGCGGTTCTCAAATTTATAGATAGCCCCGAACCGGATAACAGCTGATCCCATATTGAGATTCAGGTATTCAATAACAAGCGCAACGAAGGCGATGGTAAGTGAATAAATACCAAAAAGGTGTACGCCAAGGCAGCGGGCAATCACGACGGAACGCACAAATCCAAGCGCTGTTCCGAGTGAGTTGGATAAAAATATCCAGGAACTGTTCTTGATGAGCGTCTTACTCTGCTTATCTAATCTCTTCTTAATAAACTTCAAACAGGAATTCTTTAATTATTTATTTTGTAGATCCTTATCCTTTTTACATAACCCTTTTCGTATTCAGGGTAACGAAATTGCACAGGAATTTGCATCGAATCGGGAATAATTTTAAGATACATTTTCGCATCAAACTGTTTCGTTAATGTTGCATTCGTTTCCAGGAAGGCTACAAGCGTGTCGGCCCATTCTTTCCCGCGAAAGTTGGCGCGCGAAGCAAAAGCATCATCGGCAATTACATAGTTGATGTTTTTCATCCGCACTGCTTGTGCAAAAGTAAGACCCGGCTTTCCGACAGAGGGTTCGAACCAAGTCACCGAATAATAATTCTGATCCCGGAATGGCAGGTAATACAATGACATGCCCATCACATTCGCGTCCGCGGGAATCGCAGCGCGCAGTTCAGCATTTACTCTTTTGTATTCCCGGGTAGCCGCATATTGGTTTTGCATTCCAAACACATTACTTCCCAAACATGCAAGCAACAAGACCGGTATGATGAACTTTGCAACGATGGAATTCTCATTGGCCTGTTCTGCCAACCAGGTTTGCAACATCATCACCACCCCGATCACCGCGAATGGTGCGACTATTACATTGTAATTTCCATAGCTTCCTGAAAGCAACAGCATGATCAACAATGGAACTGCGATGCCGGTAAAAAGAATGATGAATTTTTCGGCTGCCTCGTCCTTCCTTTTTTTCCATGCTGAGAAAACCAGGAAACCACTTCCCAAAATAAAAATCAATGCTGAAAGTGGCTGTGAAACAACATTTGTTTTCACAAATTTATTATAAAATATTGACGGGATCCGGGCAAGGTAGGTGATTCCCTCGCATACAATCGGCGGGCATGCATGACTGTCATAAAAGTCGGTTCCACCCTGGCTCAGGGCATAAGCACCCATTGAATTCTTGATGTAAAAGAAGAATAACAACCCGCTTCCCAATCCGATGCCTATGATGATTGTGTTCAATGAAAAAATATTTTTTCTCTCCCTGATGAGATATATAATGCCAAGTGTCGCAGGAATAACGATGCCCGTTGCATGTACAACCAAGGATGGCAACCAGGCATAAAGTCCTGCAGCCAGCAACCAGATTTTCCTGGTTTTATCATCATCAGAATCAAGTGCTTTTAACAGCATCAGGATACCGGCCAGTAACAGTGAACATAGCAGCATCTCCGGTCGCTCACGATGCACCTGTTGGAAAAATTCCGGAAGTGCAATCAACAGTGCGGAACACATTAAAGCAAACCATTTATTCAAACCGAATTTCTTTGCGAGCATAAAAGTAAAAAGGCACACCGAAATGCTCCAGAGGAAACCATTCATCCTGTTTGCATGCAGTGGATCCATTGGCAGCGCAGCCATCACAATTGCTGAAGTACCAAATTTCAAAGAACCGAGGAACCAGCTTTTCCATCCCAGCTCCTGGATGGTAGCAAAAAAGGGTGCGATCTCCTTTGGCAAAAGTGGTTCACCTGGATGCAGGTGATTTTTCAGGTAGTATGCGCGCGAGGTTTCCCACAACTCATCCGATTTTACTGATGGTATGTCGAGATAAAAAAATCCAAAAATCAGGTAAAGCAGGAAGATGAGAACAATACCTGCCTTGGTAAACCTCTGCATATAAAAGGGTTTTAGCTTTTACTGAAAAATGAGTTAATCGAGTCCACAATTTTGGTAAGGTCACTTTCCGAAAGCTCATAATACATCGGCAGGCGGATCAGGCAATCTGTAAACAGGTCGGCATTGGGCAATTCCTTTCCATTGTATTGGTCTTTAAAAAACGGACTTTTATAAAGGGACAGGTAATGAAATACGGCATAGATTTCATCCTTCTTCAGGTGTTCGATAAGCTGTTGTCTCTCTTTCAGCGACTGACAAACCAAATAATAAATGTGGGCATTGTTAGTAGCATAGTTTGGAATGAATGGCAATTGAATAAGTCCTTTTTCCTGTAATGGTTTTAATGCCTGGTGATACAATTCCCACAACAGTTTTCTTTTTGCCTGTATCCGGCTCAGGTTCTCTATTTGAGCAAATAAATATGCTGCAATAATTTCCGATGGCAGAAATGATGAACCGATATCCACCCATCCATACTTATCAATCTCACCCCTGAAAAATGCAGATCTGTTGGTTCCTTTTTCACGGATAATTTCTGCGCGTTTACTGAACTGGTCGTCATTAATCACCAACATGCCACCTTCACCGGAAATAATATTTTTAGTCTCATGAAAGGAAAATGCGGACAACTGGCCGATCCCTCCAAGTGGCTTTCCTTTGTAATATGCATCCACACTCTGGGCAGCATCTTCAATTACATAGAAGTTATGCTTTGCTGCCAGTGCCATCAGGGGATCCATGTCGCAGGCAATACCTGCATAGTGAACAGGAACAATTGCTTTTGTCTTTGGCGTGATGAGTGATTCCACCTGGTTCACGTCAATATTCGGGCTTTCTTTACTGCTATCTGCAAAAATTATTTTTGCACCCCGCAGAACGAAAGCATTTACAGTAGATACAAATGTATATGCCGGTGCAATAATCTCATCTCCAGGTTGGGTATTCACCAGGATGGCAGCCATTTCAAGCGCGTCTGTACAGGAAGTTGTCAGCAACACTTTTTTGAATCCGTATTTGGATTCAAAAAATTCGTGGCAGCGTTTCGTAAATATTCCATCACCTGAAATTTTACCGGACTCTACAGCTTGCCGGATATAATCTGTTTCCTTTCCTGAGAGATAGGGCTTATTAAATGGGATCATAAATCAGGCTGTTGTTTTTCCACTCGGTACCACGCTGAATTTCTCTTTCAAACGTAAAAATCTTTTCTCAATATATTCAAACGAGAGATAACTGATACCAATTGTACAGGAAAAAACAAGTGTATAAACTACCACGTTATACCAAACCTGGTTTCCAGACACGAAGTTATTCGCAATTGCATAGCTGATAAACATCACCATCGGATGATACATATAGATACCATACGAAATTGATCCTAAAAAGTTAAAAACAGGAAAACTTATTTTACGGCATATAAAGCAAAGGATGAGACAAAGAAATGTAATGCCCATCGGGAACATGGAACTGAATCGGAAAAGCTGGAATGCCAATAGAACGAGGACCACAACAAAAACCCTTCTGTCAGAGAATATCCGCTCCACCTTTTCTTTGTAGTTAAAGAGAAGCCATGCACCAAGCGCACCGATTGCCATCAGTTCGATACTGAAAGTACTGAGGAATTTTGCAACGAAAGTGAGCAAATGTTGGTGGTGGTGAAAGAAATGTCCATTCACCCATGCAATGCCATGCAGGGCCAATGGCTTCAGAATAATAACCCCTGTAAACGCAATCCACGGTTTCTTCCGGAATTTATTCATCATCAATGGCCATATTCCGTAAAACTGTTCTTCTACACTTACGCTCCAGGTTTGTGATGCTCCTACCACAGGTCTGAAAAGAATCATGGCAAGGTTCGAGAAGAAAATGATAAATAAGACAAGGTTCATCCCGGATTGCAACGAAGAAATATAGGCCTGGCAATATTGTTCCTTGCTGAAGAAATCCGCCATACCAAATAATGGAATAATAAAAAATCCCAAAATCATAATGATGTAATAGAGCGGCCATATTCTTAATATTCTTCTCACATAAAAGCTGCGAAGTGAAATTCTGCCATTGAGTTTTATCTCTGAAAGCAACAAGTATGTAATCAGGAACCCTGAAAGCACAAAAAATAAAAATACCCCGTTCTTTCCCAGGTGTTCTACCAGGTAAACAAATCGTGTTTGATACAAAGAAGGCAGGTGAATTCTTTTCTTATAAATTTCTGTATGATGCAAGACGACAACAAGCGCAGCAAATGCTCGCAGTTCATTCAGTCCGGAAAAATATACCCTGTCTTTCATCACTCTTAAAGCCCATTGATGTTTTCAATCGCACATGTAAATTGTTCTTCCTTCCATTGCGCAGTTCCGATGTCGCGCCAAGGACCGGCAATATTTTTTTTCAGAAAATCTTTCTGCCACACCAATGTCGATTCAATTTCTTTCATTTTAATTTTGAACTGAGCATTCCTCAGGCTAATCCCATGTTTTACAGCCCAAAAAGCTGAAAATTTTTCTATTCCCTCCTCAACCTTCTGTTGTTCCACTTCCGGATTGTTAACACGGAAAGTCCACTTGATTAATTCTGATCCATAGATGTAAGCACCCGGCATGCCACTCGGAAGGGTCATAGGAAGCCACCGCTCCCCGCCCGCCGGATCCACATAGGTAACAGCAAAAAGGTTATTGTAATTCATCAGGTGATGATCCATAAAAACACCATGATTTGTAATTCCCAGGAACGGCCTTGTAAAACTCTTTACAGACAGGGAAAACCTGCGCACAAAATTATCTTTGTTCTCTTTCCCCATCACCAAACGAATTGTTTTAGAAGGAACTCCGGAGTTTAGCGAAATTATTAATTGAAATATCGTAAGCGTAACCAGGCCGAATGTAATCCCGCGCACTTTTAAATCTGCCAGTGACAGCCCATGCATGATTTTTATTTTATCAGCATCTGCAGGTATTGACGGTGGTGTGTATCCGCAATTATCCTCTGTGCAGCGCTCTGTATTCCGTTTTCGTGCTACAAAGCCATACACAGATTTACCAATATGATAAATTCCGGGAATGCGCATGAGCCATGACAATGGTTTCAAGTATGGAATTTCATTGGCAACCCGGATGTAGGTATCAAATCCTTTAAAGACCTTACCTTTTTCGTCCGTGCTATAGATATCGCGAAGTATATCGTCATAACTTATTTCTTTGAAGGCCGGCTGATCCTGGTAATGCGACTGGAGAGCAAGAAAACGGATCCGCTTTCGGATATCGAAATGCTCGATTACAATTTTTGTTCTGGCACAAAGCGGACATTCATTGTCATAATAAAAAGTAAGCCGTTGATTTTTTACCTCCGGACGTTTCCATTTCTTCCAATACCCTGCAGGAATCAACAATAGATAAATAGCAGCCACTCCAAGTCCAAACCAGGGGATGGCAAACAATATTACGATACCGAGATGCAGACCGACACCTACAATGAGTAGCGGTATCCTGAATTTTTTAAACCAGAAAGTGAAAAGAAAAGCCAGTTCGAAAACGAAAGTGAGGTATCCTAAAAATTTCGAAACAAATTCACTATTAAGGAGCGGTGACGCATCCACGTTCACATCAAGCGGCATAGAAGCCGGCAGCCATAACCCAAGGCCTCGCAACCACATCGGGGAAAGCAACTTGAATAGCGTAGAATCAAAATACACAAAGGCAACCGCAAGGAAAAGGGGAATGGTATAGGCAAGCTGTGTAACGGTTCGTCCGGGCTTATAGAAAAATTTTGTATTCGAAAATTTCAATTTTACTCTCAATAGGTCAATTGAAAGAACTTTAGACACAGGGAGAAAAATTATTAGAAAATTGATCCCGGTGTACACATAAAACATATGATATTCGAACGTGGAACATAGACCGAAAAACAAAACTGTAAAGAGGTAGTTGATGATTGCTGCTGTCCGCGTGAACAAGCCCATCACGATGAAAAGAATAACTCCTATCCACAGTATAATAATGGGGCCAAAATTCAATTCTGAAGGTTTCAAAAAAGGAATTGTATCAAAAACCAGGTGACGGAAATAATATAACTGTATCACCTCCATCAGCAGAACCAGAGAATAAGAAATACGGAATACCGCAAGACCTGTTGCATCAATCCTTTTAAAGTATGACGATTCAACAAGCTTATGAATTTTCTTAAACATCAGTATTCAAATTGGGAACAGTCTATAAATACCAAAGCAGTTGTTTTAAATTTTCAATTGGCGTAGTCCGCATGTTGTCGCCGGTCAATTCCCGGAATATTATGTCATCAAAATTGAACATGGCCTTATGCTGGCGCAAATAAAATCCGTATGCATAACCACATTTCAACGAGCCGGCAATATCCCGGTATAAATTGTCTCCCACCATAGCAAGTTCCGAGACATCATATTTACACCTTTTTGCAACTTCCAAAAACGTCTTCGGGTCGGGTTTTGACACGCCCAGTTCGTCCGTATATATAACATGGTCAAAATACACTTCCAGTTTTGTGGCAGATATTTTTTGCTTTTGAGAGCTGAGTGGATTGTCGGAGAGAAGTACAAGTCCGTACTTTCTTTTCAATTCACATAAAACAAAATATACTTCCGGAAAAGTGATGTCTTCAGCCGGACAGGCCTGCCGGTAAGAGGCAATCAAATCGTCCCTGAGGGCAGGATCGATTTTAAATTCATTTATTAATTCATCAATGAGTAGTTTCCTGTGCCCTTCTTCAATGAGCGACATTGCTTTTTCAAGAAACGCATTTCTTCCAGGCAGGATAATCCTGTGTTTTTCATAAACCAGCTTCAGCTTTAAGAACATCCATTTTTTTTGTGGCAGAAGCGTATCGTCAAGATCAAAAACCAAACACTTTATTTTTGATAGATCAATTTCGGGAATACAAATTTCCTCTATGTACCTCACAATTTTATGCGTCCCTTGCAACTGAATTTTACTTTCGCCGGCAGGTGATTTATGCGTCTCCAAGGGAAGTGAGGCGATCAGGAAACGGGACAGGTTATTATTGTTCACCTTCCACATCACCGAGGATGTTCCCATCCTTGGATTGATGTCGGAAATGTAATAGTCGCTGCCTTGAATCAATACCTGCATATTAAACAGCCCGGTAGCACCAAGTCCTGAAATCAATGATGCAAACTGATCGAACAGTGCCAGAAGCTTAGGGTCGAAGTAGGTATCCATTACAACCGCAAAACCTCCTGAAGTCCTGATTCTTTTCCTGCAGTTTGGAATGGAAATCTTCCTGTCAAATCCGATGGCAAAATCGATTGAGATCTCTTCAAAATCCAACAGGCACTGTTGCCATACGAAATCATTGCGATGCCGGTCATCCAGGTTTTCAAATCCTGCCTTGTCATGAATTTTCAGTATTTCAGTTCCGCCCCAGCCACCTCTTGGTTTACCAATTACCGGAAAAGCAATGGTTGATGACTGCACATCCAAAACAGGAAGAACGGGCTGATTATTTTCACTTAAAAATTCATAGAATAACTTTTTATCTAAAAATATTTTTAATATAGAAAGCGAAGAGATGGCGATGAAAATATTTTTTTTTGAAAATTGTTCACGTGCACCGGAAAGCAATGCCAGCTCATGATTGGTGGAAGGGATGATTAAGCGAATGTCTTCTGCCAAACATAATTTCAACAACGATGGAATAAAACCGGGATCAGCGACCGGCAGTACCTTAAATGATTTATGAGAGAAATATTTTGTAACATTCTCAGCGTAGGTATCTGCAACAAAAACATTGACAAAGTCTATCGCGCTTAACTCCTTTACAATAGCTAACCCCTGGAAGCCACCACCTGAAGCTACAAGGATATTCATTTTCATAGGTTAGGTGATAACGTCTTTGGGATTCTATTGTTAAAATTAATTAGTTGCATAGCAAGCCGGATCTTCTTGGTATTATATTATTCTCTTCGGTGATGGCCAAAAAAAAATCAAACTATTGTCTCCATATAAATTGCATTGCACATATCCGGATAATGCACCCCTGCCTTCAGCAATGCCTGCCATAGATTTTCATTGAGTTTCAGGTCCTGCAATTGCCCGGTGGTTACCGGTTTCATTAATATACCTTCAATGTTGCAGATTTTCAATCCACAATCTATTGCTAATTTAGAGAATGAATTAATGTCAAAATACCTTTTGTGTCCCAACTGCAGGTCATATTTTCCGAGCTTATAGATATTATCGAGCAGGCCTGCTTCGTGCCCGATGATGCGATGTAAGGAACGGGCATTGGGAACAGCGAGGTACATTTTACCTCCCGGCTTCACAAACTTCTTCGTATGGTTGATTACAATAGCAGGATCGTCAACGTGTTCAAGAACAAACCCAGCTTCAATGGCATCAAACTTTTCATCGCTCTTGAATGCTTCAAAGTAAGTATGTATTATCTCTACCTGGCTTGGAGGGTTGAACTGTTTTTGATAGTTGTCGATGATTTCCCTGCTTCCTTCCAGCAGTACATGACGCTTGAGGGAATGGTTTAATTCGTTGGCAATATTGCGGCTAACGATTCTATGTCCGATGCCCAGGCTGAGAATGCTTTGGTATTGTTGATTCCTGATGTCTGCACACATCCGTTTTGAATACCAATCAAGCGTCAACAGGTTCTCATCATTGAATTTGAAGTCGGGTTCATAAGCACTCTGGTACTCATTTAAATTCTCTGCGTTACTCATAAAATTTATTTTTAGTCATAAACATTCCTGATAATATAAAGCGGGCGGTTTTTAACCTGGTTAAATATTTTCCCGAGGTAAATTCCCAGGATCCCTACAGCGGCAATGATGAGCCCGGTCGTAAACAGCATCACAACGATGATCGATGTATATCCTGAAAGGATTTTTTCCGGGAACAGGATTTTTCTGAAGAGCACGAAAGTTCCGAATAGAAAGCTAGACAAAGAAATCAGCACACCCATATTGAAGAGCAACCTCAGTGGATAAGCGGAAAAAGAACTAACCGCCTCTATAAGCAAATTCATTCTCCGGCTAAACGAATAGGTGGATGCACCTTTTCTCATTATTTTATGTACCCCGATTCCCTTCTGTGAGAAGCCGGTCCAGAACATCATGCCGGCAAGAAATATATTTTTATCTCCCATGGAAATGAGCCCGTCAACATACTTGCGGCTCATCAATCGTTCCGTTAAAATATTTTGGGAAATTTTTATTTCACTCAGGCGGTTAAACATTTTCCAAAAAAGTCCACCCAGGTATTTCTCGACAAGATCACCCTTTCTTTTTTCCTGGTATCCGTAAACGACATCATAATTATCTACTTTCAGTTCGTCATAAAAATTTTTTAATACTGCCGGGTCCACTTCGAGGTCACAATCAATATTAAATACATAGTCACCTTTGGAATACTTCATCCCGGCAAAAAAAGCATAATGATGACCGAAGTTTCTTGAAAAATCGAGTACTTTAATAACAGGAAATTTTTTCTTCAGCAATAAAATTTTTTCGATTGATTTATCCGGCGAGCCATCATTCACAACAATAATTTCATAATCAGCAACACCGCAAGCCTGCGCAGCATTGACACATTTCCCGATGAATTCATCAAGAAATTTTTCTGACTTATATAAAGTTGTAACAATACTTAACTCCATACTTCAATTTGTTATTCCGGGCTGCTCCATATTTGAAAAACTCTTCATGAACCGGGAAGCGTTGCCTCCTTCATTGAATAATAAATCAACTACACTGACACCGTGTTCAAACGGTGGAAACATTTGGTTGTATTCGCTATAGCCCGAATAATCCATCCAGGAAAGCTTGATCCCTGCTTCCCGAAACATATTTTCATCTATGTAACTCCTGGCTGCAGGACCGGAAATGTATTCAGTTCCTCCTGCCTGGCAAATCAAATCAACCAGCCGTTCATTTTTTCCTTCAATGAGACTATAATCTTTTGACGACGAAATCCTGGTATTAATATTCAGTACATTATTGATGAACCGAATAGCCTGCTGGTTAATTTCACTGAGCAAGTCCGTTTTTATACCCTTATAAAATTCTTCAAAAGGCTGCCTGAACAATGCAAAGCCGGGCGCCTTCGAATAGTTTGTAATCAGCGTGCGCCAATGCTTCTCTGCCCAGTTTGGAAGCGAAACCTTTACATCACAGATTTTCTGATCAAGTGATTCCTGCCTCACCGGAATCGTTATCCACTGAACTCCGTTTTGCGTCTTAATTTTATTGCGGTTGCGCCAGTCATTTTTTGTGAACTGTACTTCATCATAGAAGATAAATTCATCCACACTATTAATAATATCAAAGTAACCTTTCCAGGGAATATAATTAGACTGAAGGACAGCTACTTTTTTCGACATTTTCAAAAATGTATTTCATTCCGGAATAACAGATCAGGCCTTTTTAGATTTCTTGCCTTTGAACATCTTTCTAATTCGTGATTGCTGCGTTTCATCATCATCATAATAACCGCTGCCGTAGCCGTATCCATAACCATATCCGTAGCCATATTGAGCGCCTCCCCGCTTCACAGCATTCAGGATAATACTCAGGTTTTTAATTCTGCCTTCTGTGTAAAATTTATTTACCATTTCCAGGTGGTTCTTATGCGTCAGGTTTTGCCGCACCACATAGATCGTTGCAGTAGCAAACCGTTCAAGCGCCAATGCATCTGTAATCAAGCCAAATGGGGGTGTATCAATAATAATATATTGATACTTCTTTTCAAGTTCGGCAAAAAGCTCATCCACCTTGGCACTCACAAGTAATTCTGAAGGATTGGGTGGCTTAGGTCCGCTGAGGATAATATCAAAGCTTTCAAAGTCTGTATGCTGGGTAATATCTTCAATAGAAGATGCACCGATCAGGTAGTTACTGATCCCAATTTCGCTTTTCAAATCAAATCGCTCAGGAGATTTCGGTTTCCGCAAGTCAAATCCAAGCAATACGGTTTTCTTACCTGTAAGCGCAATCATGGCGGCAAGGTTGACTGCACAAAAACTCTTTCCTTCAGAACTGATGGAAGAAGTGATCATGATTTTATTACAATGCTTCGTGCTGTTGCTGAAGTATTGCAAATTGGTTCTAAGGGAACGGAACGATTCCGTGATTTGGGAGCGCGGATTTTTCTTCACAACTATTTCTGAGCTGCCTTCGCTTATCCCGACAATTCCGAGCAATGGAATTCTTGTAATATTCTCTATATCTTTTCTATCCTTCACCCTGTTATCAAGCATTTCCTTCAAGAAAGCGAAGCCGACAGGTAGAATCAATCCAAGGATCAAGGCAACAGCATACACTTGTCCCTTCACAGGTTTAATAGGTCGAAACGAAGCATGTGCCTTGTCAATAAGCCTGTTGTCGGAAGTTGCCGAGGCAAGAATAATGGCTGTCTCTGCTCTCTTTTGCGATAAATAAGTATAAAGGCCGGCATTCAAATCCACCTGCCGTTGAATACTGATTACTTCCCGTTGCGTTCCCGGCAATGTTCTGATTTTTCCTTCCACCCTGCTCAATTCTGAATATGCAGTATTCTGGGAAGCCTTCATACCCTTTTTAATATTGTTCAGCGTTTCCAGAAGATTCGCCTTGGTCGATTCGATAGCGATGTCATTCTGTACCAGTGTCGGATTATCAGGCGTCGCCCCGACAGAAAGCTTGTCGCGGTTCACATACAGGTCATTTAACTGGAAAATAAGTTTCAGTAAAAGCTCATCCTGGATCCCCATACTGGCGGGTGATAGACTGCGAAGATTTTTTCCATCCTTGATATACTTTTCAACGGTATTGAGGAAACTCATCTTGAGGTTAATCTGTGCGATCTGCTCGTCATACTGCTTCGCGCTGGAAAGAAAACTTTGTGCATCAGAACTGATGTCGGTAATTCCCTTTTGCGTCCTGAATTTTTCATAATTTCCTTCTGCTTCATTCAGATCTTTGGAAATGATAGCCAATTGCTCATCAATAAATATGAGCGAGTTACGTGCAATTTCATTCTTCTCATCAATATTGTTCTGCAGCCAGATATCAACTAATTTATTCAGAAATTCAATGGCTTTTTCCGGTGCATTGTCACTCATCGTTAATACCAAAATGGTTGTACCTTTTGCTGCTAAATCAACATCCAGCCCACTGCTGTATTTGGCCAGCAGGTTTTCAAGCGAATTGAAATGGATGATAAAATTTCGTTTCTCGAAATGTGGATTATTGAATGCGCGCGGGTTAAAATTATCTTTCTTGGCAATGGAAAGAAAACCAAAATGAGAGGAGAAACGCTCACCAAAATGATGAACCTCTACTATATCCGCTCCTTCCCTTTGATTGAAATATTTGAATTCAAATTTCTGATCGCTCAAAACCTTTAGGTAAAATGGGGTTGAATAGGCTGCATATTTGATGGAATCCAATATGACCTCTATCGGGCAATTTTTATATAGCTCCCTCACCCGGCTATCTTCATTGATGGCATAGCTGATGTCGAAGTCAAGGGCCTTTAATGTTTTTGTTAAAATGGACCTTGACCGGATCACCTGGATTTCATTCTGCAGGTTTTGATCAGAAGAAAAAGTCCCTAAGTCCTGGAGTAAGTCAGTCGCATCAAGCTTTGTTTTATCCTGCTTAATGATTACAGATGCTGATGCGCTATAAATAGGAGTCGCATAATAATTAAAGTAATAGTATCCTGCTGCCCAAGCGGATCCAATTGAAAAAATATAAATAAACCAATAGCGTAAAAAGTATTTATTTAGAAAATGACGAAGGTCAAATTCAGGTTCTTTTTCCTCCCGAAAGTTATCGTTCAGGTCATTACTGCTTTGCATTGCGAATTATCTGGTATTATTAATTGGGTTGAATAATCCTGTAAATCAGGTAACCTGCCGATAATGGGATGGTGATCCAAGAAAGCACACGTGAATAGTTCTCGGTAAAAATTCTCTTCCGTTTTGCTGATTCAACATAGATGATGTCATTCGTTCTTAAATTGTAATAAGCAGAAGAAAAAAACTGTCGGGAAGTGATGTCTACGAAACCAAATTCCTTTTTATCATTTATTTCCCTGATGATCATGATGTTTTCCCGCAAGCCATAAGGAGAAATATCTCCGGCTAGCGCAAGTGCTTCCGTGAGCGTTATTTTTTCATTCAATACCGGATATACACCCGGACTTGCAACCTCCCCGAGAATGGTAACCCTGAAATTCCTGATGTTCAGTTTAACGGTTGGGTTGACAAGATATTTGCTCAGTTTTTCAATCACACGATCACGCGCATCTGATGTGGTCAATCCGCCTACATGCACATTCCCAACAAGAGGCATCTGAATATTTCCAAAGTGGTCGACCACAAATCCGTTTACAAGCGAGGTACCATCGTCCTGGTTAGAAGAGAAATTAAAAAACTTCGACGCCTCTTCACTCACACTTGCTACATAGATGGTGAGGATATCGTTCGGACAAATAAATGCGTTATAGGTTGTATCAATTGGTATGGAATTCATATTTCCCTCTTTATCCTGAAAATAAGTCAACCGCTTCTGGGGAGTACAGGAGAAAAGTAAAACCGGCAACAGGAAATACCAGAGGTAATTGTTTTTCTTAAAGGTGAACAATTTCAGAGAATTATTAGGGTTAGAATACCAATCAGTTTACTCAAATAAACATAACTTGTTTCAGATAAATAAGAATTTACCCTCCAAACAGTGTTTCGAAACTGAAACTAACGGTTTTTGGTCCGGTGCTTTTTTTGAAACCAGCGCTTAAGGAAAAACTCCCGCTTATGGGCATTATTGGTAGCTGCTGTATGCTTACTTTTCTTCATCCGTTTGCGGACTTCACGCGTCTGAATTTTCTCATGCTGCTTTTTGCCTTTCTCAATAGCCTTATCGGAAGCTTTTTTTTGCTTTATTTTTTTCTTTTGCGCTTCCTTCGCTTTTCCACTCCTGGCAGCGGTTTTGGGCGCCCTGGGGTTAATATCCTTGATATCACCTGCATCCTGCGCGTGAACGCCTGACAGCATGAGGAAAATAATAACAGGAAATATGCAAAGTACTTTTCGGAATATCACCGGTTTAGACATGTAGTGAAAACGAAAAGGATTTAGATTTGTTTGCTAATCAGCTCTTGGGTTCGAGCGCCATTCCGCATTTCGGGCAGGTACCGGCCGTGTCACTTACTACCTCAGGATGCATCGGGCAGGTATAGACTGTAGCGGTTTTGGAGGTGTCTGCAGCCACAGATGTAGAGTCTGCAGCACTGTTTTGAGATGAATTTTGATTTCCTTTGCAGGATAAAAAGATAACGAGCGTAAAAGCTGCAGCTATTTTAAAGATGTTGTACATAATATTGATTTGAGTTGGTGAAGGTAATAAAAGACGGCCTTCCCTTTTAATCGAAAAAAATTTAAAAGAGTTTTATATCTTGAAAAAGAAATTCCTCATCGAAAGAAGCGTATCTCACCACCAAAGCATTGCCACGGTGATTGGAATCATAGCAATTCTCACTTTCGGGTGTAAAAAAAGCACTGACCAGATTGCTCCTGCATCGGTTGATTTTTACATTTATCTCACGCAGCCTGATTTTCAAACGCTGAATACAGTCGGAAACTTCGTTTACGTTACAGGTGGCGTGAAAGGGATCATCGTTTATCACAAAAGCATAGATGAGTTTACCGCTTATGAAAGAAGTTGTCCGTATGATCCGAATGCATCTGCTGCAAAAGTAGATGTTGATTCCTCTGGCCTTGGATTGGTTGATTACAATTGCGGCAGCAGGTACAATATCCTGGACGGCTCCATAGTAAATGGCCCCACTTCCTATCCGCTTCGCCTCTATGCATGTGAATATGATGGTGTTAGTTCGCTGCATATTCACAATTAAATCCGCGACATGAGGAGAGAAGTTATTTTGCCATTAAGTCACAAAGTTTTTCAATTCAATATTGCCCCAATGTCGCGAAGTTCAGTTGCAAATCTTAGTGCCTTTGCGTCTGGATGGCAAGGGTTATAAATCACACAGATATTACATTTTAGTTTCTGCATTTCAGGTTGTAATTTGCCGCAATGCAGTTTCTGAAATTTTTACTTATTCCTGTTTCCTGGCTTTATGGATTGGTGATTTCACTGCGGAATTTTTGCTATGATAAAAATATTTTTAAAAGCAGGTCTTTTACATTCCCGGTTATCAATGTCGGGAACCTCACCATGGGTGGAACAGGCAAAACGCCACACATCGAATACCTCATCCGTTTGCTGAAAGATACCTACAGGATTGCAACGCTGAGTCGTGGATATGGCAGAAAAACACAGGGTTTTATGCTGGTTTCAAACCCGTCAAGTACAGCCATGGTGGGAGATGAACCGATGCAATACCATTTAAAGTTTCCGGAAATCACTGTATCAGTAGGTGAAGATCGTGTGGCAGCCATTGAAAACCTGGTGAAGTTGCAGCCCAAACCGGAGACCATCTTGTTGGATGATGCATACCAGCATCGCGCAGTGAAGCCGGGATTGAATATTTTATTGATCGAACACGATGCAGTGATGAAAAAAGATTACCTGTTACCATCAGGAACTTTGCGTGAATGGAAGCGGGGAATGAAACGTGCAGACGTGATCATCATCAGCAAATGCCCGGAAATCCTTGTTCCTATTGAACGGAAACGCCTTGCAGAGCACATTATCTTACTTCCGGAGCAAAAATTATTTTTCAGTTTCTTCCGATACGGGGATATCGTACGGCTAAACAGTAAGAGCGGAAACATGCTGATCGGTACCAATTATTATTTTGAAAAACGATTCACGATATTATTGGTTACCGGAATTGCCAATCCTTCCGGCATTGCAGAATATTTAAAACGCAAAACCGACAAGCTCGAAACCATTGTATTCAGGGACCACCATGAATTTACAGCAGATGACATCCGCACAATCACTGAAACTTTTAATAACATTGCAAATGCAAGCAAGATCATTGTTACGACTGAGAAGGACGCCATGCGCCTTCGTAACCCTGAGATTGATGAAGCAACACGTGCACTGCCGATCTTTTATCTACCTGTTCAGGTACAATTTCACCACCAGGACAAAGAACAATTTGACAACATTGTATTGAATTATGCTCGACAAAATCAAACAAACCGCTTCATACATCAAAGAGAAAACTGATTTCTCTCCCGAGTTTGGAATCGTCCTCGGTTCCGGCCTCGGCGGACTGGTGAATGAAATTGAAATTCTACACGCACTTGAATATTCCACGATTCCGAATTTTCCGGTATCAACGGTGAAAGGCCATGGCGGAAAATTAATTCTTGGAAATCTTGGCGGAAAAAAAGTCATTGCGCTTCAGGGACGCTTTCACCTTTACGAAGGATACACCATGCAGGAAGTTACTTTTCCGATTCGTGTATTCAAAGCCCTCGGAATTTCAAACTTGATTCTCTCGAATGCTGCAGGCGGAATGAATCCTGATTTTCATGTTGGCGATATTGTTTTCATTAATGACCACATCAACCTGATGCCGTCAAATCCATTGATCGGAAAAATTGCTGATGAATTGGGTCCTCGCTTTCCTGACATGAGTGAACCTTACGATCCAAAAATGATTGCGCTTGCAAAACAAATTGCAGATAAGCATTCAATCAGTTCACACGTCGGTGTGTATGCTGCCGTCTCCGGGCCCTGTTTTGAAACGCCCGCTGAATACCGTTACATCCGCACCATCGGCGCAGACCTGGTGGGCATGAGCACCGTTCCGGAAGTAATTGTCGCGCGACATGGTGGAACACCTTGCTTTGCTGTGAGCATTGTTACTGATCTCGGCGGATTTGAAACAGCACAAAAAGTTTCGCATGAAGAAGTGCTGGAAGTGGCAACAGCAGCGGAGAAAAAGCTGACGAAGATTATTAAGGAGATGCTGGAGAAGCTTTGAGGGAAGAAGGATGTAGGAAGCGAGCACTTATTTTTCTCAATAGAAAATTTGCAACTTCTTAAAGATTCGTTTTTCGTCTCCCTCGGGATGTTCCAAATTAACAGGGCGATTTTTTTATGTAGCTTTGAGGGATGAGAAAGTATTTATTATTCACTTTTTTATTTCTCTCGTCTTTAAAAAACGGAAATTCACAGACTCCCGATTGGATATGGGCCAGTGGCGCTTCAGGTGGCGGCCGCGGATTTAAAATGGCTAATGATTTTAACGGGAATATTTTTGTCACGGGTGCATTTCAAGGTCCCTCCCTTTCATTTGGCACCTTTACATTAACAAGCATAGGCCCTGGTTTTGACGATATTTTTATAGTTAAATATGATTCATCAGGCAACGTTATGTGGGCGAAAAGCGCTGGAGGTATTTATTCCGAAGAACCATGGGGTATCACTTCTGATTCAAATGGTAATGTTTACATAACAGGCTCTTTTGATAGCCCGTCAATTACTTTTGGCAGCACCACATTGACAAATACTTCTGGCTCCTTTAATATTTTTATTGTAAAATATGATTTTGATGGCAATCTTGTGTGGGCTATTGGTGCAGGCGATAATCAATCAGATAATGGATTGAACATAGCAACAGATAAAATAGACAACTTATATGCAACTGGTTCATTTTCGAGTTCTTCCATAACTTTTGATAGTACCATTTTAATTGGTGTTGGCATCTACAACACTTATGTAATAAAACTTGATACATCGGGTAGTGTTATATGGGGGAAAAGTATTAGTGGAACTAATGGTACATGCATGGACGTGGATTTGAATGGGAACATCTATCTATCTGGAGTATTTGCTGCCGACACAATAAACTTTGATAGCATTCCTTTATACAAAACATCTGGTATTGGGGTTTACGAAAATTTCATTGTGAAATATGATTCATCGGGTAATGTTCTGTGGGCGAAACATGCATGTGAAGAGTATTCTCTTAATCATCCAAATATAAAAGTAGATACAACAGACAATTTATACTTTACTGGAGATTTTGGTGGACAGGTTATGTCTTTCGATACTATTCATTTGGTAAATGCTGATACTTCTGGCAATTCAAATGATATTTTTATCGCTAAATATAATACTTCCGGAAACTTGATTTGGGTAAAGAGGATAGGTGGTATTCAATATGAAACATGTGGTGGGGTAACATTGGATAAAAACGGAAATATTCTTATTGGAGGGTCTTTCCAAACTGACTCCGTTTATTTTGGAAGCATATTATTGACAAATAGTACTGGCGCTGCTGATTCTTATGTTTGTAAATATGACACATCAGGGAATACACTTTGGGCTAAAAGCGCGGGTGGATGTGGAAATGGATGGGATCTTGCTGCGGATGTCATCGTTAATGCCAATGAAAATATTTATCTCACTGGATCTTTTGCATGCCCTACTCTTACCTTTGGTAATACTAGTTTATCGGGTTCAGACGGAACCTATTTCCTGGCTGTATTGGGGAATACTACAGGCATTGATGAGAAATCAGCATCACACAATACTTTTTCAGTTTTCCCAAATCCAGTAAGAAACACTTTCACTCTAAGTACTGCTGCGAAGCACCAAAATGCCCAAATTGAAATTTACAATCCCCTCGGAGAAAAAATATACGCTGCATCGGCTGTTAACTGCCAACTGTGGACTGTTGACTGCCGACTTTTTCCTCCCGGAATTTATTTTGTAAAACTCAGTACCGAAAATGGCAGCTCGGTTCAAAAATTAGTAAAGCAGTAAGTGCAATTTCCTGATACGATTTTTTCTGTTGAATTATGATACACTTAATATTTACATAATCCCAATTTAAGGTTATATTTGGAACATAAATCAAGCAATCACATGACATACACAATTGAAATTGATACTCGCGACAAGGCAGCTAAAAATCTCTTCAATCTTTTAAAAGACCTGTCGAAAACCATGAAAGGTGTAAACCTGATAGAAACAATTAAAGATGATGAGTTGCTTTTCAAAATGATACGTTCTAAAAAGTCAGGCAGGGTAACGAAGGAGGAGATGAATAAAACACTGAAAGGTTTAATTAGAAAATGAAAATTTCCTTTACCAAAGATTTCAATAAAGAGCTTAGCACACTTAAGGATCCAAAACTTGCCAGACTCATTCATGAAATTATTAATATGGTAGAGAAAGCCAAGTCTCCGTGGGAGATAAATTCAATCAAAAAAATTAAAGGACACAAAAAAGCTTATAGAATAAGAAAGGGCACTCTCAGATTGGGTATTTTCATTGAAAAGGATGAAGTTCTTTTCTCCTCATTTGACAATAGAAAAGATATATACAAAAATTTCCCTTAATTCTTTTTTAAAAAATGAAGGGTTGATTGATTTTTAGTGCCATTATCAACTCTTATTTTAATCTTGTAGGTACCATAGGGTGCGAATGCTATTTGGGGTTTGCTTGTCTGGATGATTTGCCTTTCCTTCATTGTGTGCCTTTCTTCATCAATGTATTTTAAAACCAAATTCCAAATCTTACGGTGATTTTTCCTCCCTCTTTCATTTCAAGAATTCAATCCCAGTTCGGCAGCGAGAGTAAACCGTTTTTCGATTCACTTAAAAAAGAACCTCCTGTTTCCATCCGCATCAATCCCGAAAAGAAAATTTCCTTCGGAGATTCAGCCATTCCCTGGTGCTCAACAGGATTTTATCTCGATAAAAGACCATCCTTTACACTTGATCCTCTTTTTCATGCAGGATGTTATTATGTGCAGGATGCAAGTTCTATGTTCCTGGAGCAGGTGTTTGTCCAATTAGGTTTGTCAGAAAAAAAATTATTGTTGCTTGATGCATGCGCAGCACCTGGCGGCAAGTCCACGCACCTTGCTTCATTGATGAGCAAGAACAGTCTCCTCATTTCAAATGAAGTGATCGGCTCAAGGATCTCAGTGCTCAAAGAAAATACAATTAAATGGGGCAATCCGAATGTGATGATCACGAACAATGATCCTTCTGCATTTTCTCAGCTGGAAAATTTATTTGATGTCATCCTGGTTGATGCACCTTGCAGCGGGGAAGGGCTCTTCCGGAAGGACCACGATGCACTGGAACAATGGAGTGAATCGAATTGCGAGATCAGTGCCGCCCGCCAGCAACGGATCCTTACATCCCTCCTGCCGTCACTAAAGCCAGGTGGTTATCTTATCTACTCTACATGCACTTACAATCCGAAAGAGAATGAGGACCATGTAAAATGGCTGTGCGAAAATGAAAACATGGAATTTATTCCCCTCGAAGTCAAAGCGGAATGGGGAATAAAAATCCTGCAGGAAAAAAACAAGGAAGGAATTGCTTTTCTTCCTCACAAAGTAAAAGGCGAAGGATTATTTATTTCTGTTCTCAGGAAAAACGAAGAACCATTTTCATCCCCGAAAATAAAATCGAAGTCATCTCAATTTCTTCCACTCAGTAAAAAGTTTGAATCGCTCCATCAATGGCTGAATGACGGAAAGTCAAACTATTCCCTTGTACAAAGAGATGAAATGGTTTTTGCTATTCACAAAGAATGGCTTCCCCTGGTTGAATTATTGTCAGGACATTTGCGTATAGTACATTCCGGTACCTGCATAGCAGAATTGAAAGGAGATAAAGCAATCCCAACCCATGAAATAGCCATGTCTTCGCTTTTAAATAAGGATGCTTTCATTTCTGTTGATGTAAATGAAGAAACCGCATTGCGCTATTTGAGAAAAGAAGATTTCAAAATTGAATCCATTCAAAAAGGATATTCACTCATAACTTATCTTACTCATCCACTTGGCTTTATCAATTTCCTGGGCAACAGGTTCAATAATTATTACCCGTCGAATTGGCGGATAAGGATGAAATAAACTTCATTCGCCAATTATGTGCTTGGTCATCTCTGGCGGAATGATAACTTTGGATCGCACTTCAAAATTTCGCCCATGAAAAATTTCTTCACGAAAATTTTTTGCATTGTAATCTTAAATTTAATTCCCTGGACAGTCTATAGTCAGGACAGTGGAATTAAATTTAATTTTAGTCAACCGCCGGGGACCATGCTTTTCAACAATAGTTCTGTCGGCGCTGTTTCAATTATTCCTGGAGGAAGCGATGATCAACTTGCATCTTTCACACCTCCAACAACCTGGAGCGGGTTTTATTTTGGAGGAGTGTGGTACCCACAGGACAGCACAGTATTTTATGTTTCATCCAATGGCTGGTTATCCATTCAAAAGCCTGGAGATGCTATTCCACCATCATCTCTTCCAATAAACAATCTTTCATCCAATCCATTTCGCATTATTGCTCCACTATGGGACGATCTGAAAGTACACAATGATGGAGAAGTCACATATAAGATAACTGGAGTTGCTGCAGCACGCGGGTTGGTTTTTGAATGGCGCGGCATGTATTGGGATCACAATGGGACTGACACAGCTATTTCATTCCAGGCGATTCTTTATGACAATGCTTATTCAAGCATGGCGAGAAGGAATACTATTGAATTCCGATACAAGAGAAATGGCAGTGATATGGATTACGTAAATAATTCAGCTGGTGGGGCTTCAATCGGCATAAGTGGATTTTGCGCCAGCGATATATATGCATTTACAAACGTATCAGGTCAGCCTTCCAAAACAATACCTGAAATTTCAGATCTTTCTTCGAAGCCTCCAGATGGAAGCACTTACCGGCTTAACCCAGGCACACATTCAAATGATGACTGTGCAAATGCTCAGGTAGTGAACTTCATCAGTCTTAATTATCCATTATTTTCATCACCAGGAACAACATTAAATTCAACTCAATCCCTT
>JBDTTM010000006.1:0-27097 GCA_039930605.1 Bacteroidota bacterium | reverse complement strand
GCTTTAACCCATTGGGGAACATTTCCTTATACATTTCATCGAAGAAAAATTTGAGTTGAATGACATAAATAGGGGAATTGAAGTTCTTTTTTAACTCTTTAGAAGCATTCAATGCAACCCGGTAACCCAATCCGCCGGAAATTCCGACCCAGTCGATGATGTTGTATTGTGCATTCACGGAGGGTTCAAACAAAACTACATTCGAATTTTCAGTACGGGTTCTTTCTCTTGTAACCCGGTCGATATATTCGTAATGTGCTTCCCCCGCCCCTACTACCAGCGGAAGCGAAATATGCCAGGGGTAATCGCTATAAAATTCATATTCAAAAGAGGTATTGATATACTTGAATTTCAACTGTCCGTTGGTGGTATAGGAAAGATCGTTTTTACTGATGCTGATCCTATCTACGATGTCAGAGTAAAGCCAGCTATAGCCTACTGCAACTCTCACCTTATCATTGAATTCCAATCCTGCCTTGATACCGGAAAGGTTTGCAGACTCTTTGTTGATAAAGGAATTGTACTGGGTGAAATTGAAAAAGAATTTTGGCTTTTTTCGGAAGGATTCACCGATTTCTTCGAATAGTTGCGCATGTGCGACTGCAGCATAAAATAAGAAGACAAATATGATTTTAAGGCGTTTCATTTCAATCAGGTCTATACACGAGAAAATAGGTAAACGTTACACCGGGGGGAATATTTAATGTTACCGGATAGATAGCGAGACAAAGTCTCGATCGAACTCAATAGATGGGAAACACAGAACCCGAATCGAAACCATCCATCATATCTAAAACTATTTCCCTACTTTCGTCATCCATCATCCATCATTCTAATGAGAAAAATTTACACGGTCATTTTATTGTTATTGGTCCTCAATACTGCGTTTGCCCAGTATTCACATCAGCATATTGACCTGCTGGGAAACTTCGATGACCCGACAGTTCAGGCTGAGTCAACTTATGGCATCCGCTACCAAAGTTGCTGGGGATATGTGGATTCACTCGAAAATGAATATGGTATTATTGGATCCACGGCCGGTACGTATGTTATTGATGTAACAGTGCCAACAAACCCGGTCCAGAAAGCATACATACCACACCGTCAGAATGACTGCATCTGGCATGAATATAAAACCTATCAGAATTATCTCTACATCATCAGTGATGATGGCGGCTCACCGACCAACAGTCTGCAGATTGTGGATATGTCATACCTGCCGGATTCCGTTCACACTGTTTATGATGACACTACGATTTTTGTGCATGCGCATACGCAGTTCATCGAGGGATACAGGTGGTATGTGGCAAGTGTTACAAGAAAGAACGGCAACTTTTACCCGATGGCAGTTTATTCACTTGCTAACCCGGAAACCCCGGTGTTGCTTCGTGCGCTGAACCAGGATTATCCGAACATCAATTCCGTACATGATATGTTTGTAATTCATGATACCATCTTTGCTTCCTGTGGTTACCAGGGGTTGTATATTTTCAAGTATGATGAGCAGAATAACCATTTCGTGCAACTCGGTGCATTGCCAGGCAACTCAAATAATTACAACCACAGCAGTTTCATTTCAAAAGATCACACCACGCTATATGTTTGCGAAGAAGTGCCGGCCGCCCGCCCGATACAGGTCGTGGACATTACTGACATTGCCAACCCGAGCGTGCTTTCGACTTTCGTTACCAATGTGGGTGATACACCGCACAATCCTTATGTATTAGACGACTTCTTATATCTCGCAGCGTACAGTGACGGCCTGTGGATTTATGATGTGACCGATCCGCACAACCCGGTGAACACAGGATATTTTGATTCCCACCCGCAGAACGGAACATCTTATCCGAATGCCTATGAAGGCGGATGGGCTGCTTATGCTGATCTGCCTAGCGGTGTAGTACTTGAATCGGATATGCAATTGGGATTGTTTGTACTTGACAAAACAATTGCAGTAGCAATCCCTGAAAACAATTCACCTATCGTGCGTGAAATGAATGCATTTCCAAATCCATCATCAAACAATTTCAACATCACATTAAAAGGTGTTGACCAGGAAAAGGTATCGGTATCTTTAACAGGCATGGATGGAAAAACAGTTTACGAAAACACATTTGCCGGAACTGAAAACGATAAAATTACAATTCAAACAAGGCGATTTGCAGCAGGAGTTTATACACTGAAGGCCACGACAGAAAAACATTGCTTTGTAAAAAGGGTCAGTATTGCTAAATAAGAAAATGACTTGCAGATTTACCATGATCAGGAGTAAAGAAAAATTTCAATGAGTCTCAGAAATGATTTTCTTCATATTCTGGTTGCGACAGTTGCTGCCATGTTTGCGGGGTATGCCTGGTATCATCCGTTGGTTTTCGGAACCCGCTGGAAAGAATTGATGAAGGAATACACAGGGATGACTGACGAAGACCTAAAGTCAGAACCCATCCGGCAATTACCGAAATGGTTTTTTGTGACGCTGATTAATTCCATTGTTGTTTACCTGATTGCTGATCGCCTCGATATCCAAAGCCGTCTCTCTGCATTAAAAATTGCTTTCGCCCTGTGGGCCGGATTCGGATTGACATTCAGCAGCTGGTCCGTCATTTTTGCACGTCAGCGCCAGTCGCTGTGGATGATCAATAATGGCGCTTTTTTACTGATGCAGGCCATCATCTGTTTTATTTTGGTGATGTGGCGGTAAGGTTTCTCCTGAATTTATCTATACCAGCTTCCTTAATTTGCTACATTGAAAAAAAATCTTTCGATGAAAAAAATCATGCTGGTCATTTCTATCGTCCTGGTTTGTATGGGATCCAAAGCACAGATCAATGCTACCATCAGCATCAATACCAATGTTGACAGGCATCCCATCAGTCCGCTGATTTATGGTTCCAATGGCCAGGGTGCTGACCAAGATGAAAATATTACAGCAAGGCGCTTCGGTGGCAACCGTCTTTCAGGATATAACTGGGAGAATAACGCTTCTCATGCAGGTACAGACTGGTACAACAGCAACGACAATTATTTGCCATGGGTAATGGGACTGCCGGCCAACATGGATGAAACGCCCAATGCCGTTTACAAAGCTTTCCAGGATACTTCATTGCAAATGAATTGCTACTCACTCATCACCTTGCCAATGGCGGGGAATGTTTCTCATGATAAAAACGGAGAAGTATTTGCGAATGAAACTGCACCTTCAGCACGCTTCAAAGAGGTGGTGAATCAAAAAGGGAGTGTATTCAGTTTAACGCCTGACACAAGCGATAATTTTATTTATATTGATGAATGCCTTCACAATCTCATCGATGAATATGGTTTGTCGACAACGGGCACAGGGATCAAAGCATATTCAATGGACAATGAATATGCGTTGTGGATTTCAACACATCCGAGAATACATCCGCAGCAGCCGACCATCACAGAAGTTATTTCAAAATCCAGCAACCTTGCCCGCACCATTAAAACGATGGATGCCGGCGCAGAAGTATATGGACCTGCAGATTACGGCTATGCATCTTTTCTCAATTTTCAGTCAGCACCCGACTGGAATTCCTACGCTGTCTATGGAAATTTTATCAATGCATATTTGAATGGGCTCAAACTGGCATCAGACACTTTCGGTTCACGTTTGCTGGATGTGGTGGATGTGCACTGGTATCCGGAAGCACAAGGAATCAATAACAATGGTGTGCTGGAACGTGTTGTCGGTGGATCGAATGACAGGAACGTAGCCATCGCCCGCATGCAATGTCCGAGAACCTTATGGGACTCTTCCTACACGGAGAATAGCTGGATCGGGCAATGGTTCAGTCCGTGCGTTTACATTCATGCGCTGCAAAATGGAATTGCAACTTATTATCCCGGAACAAAGCTGGCTTTTACAGAATTTAATTATGGTGGGCAGGATCATATTTCCGGTGGCATTGCCATTGCAGATGTACTTGGTATCTTCGGCAGGTATGGTGTGTACATGAGTACGCATTGGGGATCACTCGATGAATATGTTTCGACCGGCTTTAAAATTTTCCGCAACTATGACGGAAACAATTCCACATTCGGTGATATCAGCGTACAATCTCTGACATCAGATATCGAAAATTCATCTGCATACGCCTCCCTTGAAAGTACCGATACGTCAAGACTTCATCTTATAGCAATGAATAAGAACTATGACTCGACTCTTGTTACCGACTTCAATATCAGTGGGAATAATTCTTTTGATGTTGCTGAAGTGTGGAAGTTTAATTCAACCTCCATGGCGATTACGGGTGCGGGCAATGTTGCAATCACCAACAATCATTTTACCTATCCGCTTGATCCCTTAAGTGTCTATCATTTCATTTTTAAGAATACTGCGACAGCAATCTCTATACCCGGAAAAGACAATATTGTTATTTCTCCCAATCCATTCGAAAAGAATTTATACATCAGTAATCTTCCTTCCGGACAAAGAAGCAAGATAGAAATTACAGATGCCATGGGAAATGTAATCCGGCAGGAAAATACCCAATCCGAAAAATTACAAATTGAAACTACTTCCCTTTCAACAGGAATATATTTCATTAAAATTACTTCCCAGGATAAAACTGTTGTCAGGCGCGCAGCCAGGCAATAAATCTGACTTCAAAAAAAACTGCCGGCTTGATGAGAACCGGCAGCTGTCTGAAGTTAAGTTGAAAATATTATTGAATCACAAGTCGTTTCGTAGAAATACTTTGATCTGTTTTCAGTTGTAAAAAGTAAATTCCCTTTGCAAGACCGGATGCATCTATCTTTTTGCCGGTTGTATTTGCAGTCCAGCGATCCATCAATACCACCTTTCCCGAAACATCCGTAACCAGGATTTCCGCTGTGCTGATAATAACCGGAGTTTCAATTGTAAAAATTCCCGGTGATGGATTTGGTAAAACAGAAAAGTGTCCGGCGTTGAATTCATCCAAACCTACGTTGGTATCACATACTGTATCGCTGACAGATGTACATCCGTTTACGTCAGTAATAATAAGGTAATAACATCCGTTAACGGTAAGTGTAAGTGAAGGAGATGTGGCTCCCGGAAATGGAATTGCTCCGAGATACCACTGATAGCTGAAACTGGTATCAGTCACTGATGAATTTAATACATGAAAAGAATTGTTTAGGGTAACTACCGGCGGACCGCTCACAGCAATCGCATTTACTGAAGCTGAGCTAGCAGTACATGCACCGTTTGTAGTTGACACGTAGTAGATTCCCGGGTTACAGGCTACGATGGTTTGTGTTGTATCTCCCGTGTTCCAGTTGTAACTGTACATATAAGGAGCAGTGAGTGTTGCACAACTTCCCGGACAAAGAGGCAATGTGCCCGGAGCATCTCCGCCATTATATGCAACCTGGAAAATACCTGACGATTTAAAACTACCACCTTCAAGGAAAACTCCTGAGTCATAGGCTCCGTCCGTAACATCTGCAATAGCAAGTTTCAAATGATATGTTTCGCATGGGATAACGCCTGCGCGGGCAGTCAGAACTGTAGTATATCCATCATACTGCATAACTGTTCCCCCGAAATTATCTACATAATACTGGCAGTTTGTACAAGGTCCTGTTGAAGCCTGACCAGTATTTGTATACCCGTTGTTGATATCATCAATGGAACACGGAGTCGTTGTTCCGGGGACCAGTGCAATGTCCTGCTGTCCGACAATTCCGGGACCGCTGATAAAAAATCCAAATACATCATTAAATCCCTGTCCGACAAATTCATTGTATTCTTCAGATGCAAAAACATAATTGAATTGAATTGAGTCCGAGATAGAAGTAAAATCAAACTCCAATATCGTAGCGTCTTGTGTAAAACCGGTTGTATACTGATCAAGCAACAAGTCACCCAACTGCAAATTATCATTTGTCGCATTATCCAGGTTATTAGGTCCGGGCGCATTGCTAACTGAGCCTGAGGTGAGAATAATTCCATTTGCAATTCCAAAAGAACTGGAAGTATCAGCAAAGTGTCCGGATGCATGAATGGTATCACCGGTATATGTTACATTATTGACTGTAACACCTCCCCCTAAAAGCGTCTGCACCATCACTGTTGGTGAGAAAGTGCTGTCAACACTTAGTTGTGCATTGGAAGTTAAAGCGCCAAGTAGAAAGAGGACAAGAATTTTTGTTCTGAGTGTGTAAAGTAATTTCATATCGTTTGGGTTAAATTTAAGTAAACGAAAGTAAGAAAGTTTTTATTAGCTGATATATGGATCTTAAATAATTACGTATAAAATGCCGCTAAGGACCTGGAAAGCAGACGTTTTTTAAAGATTACAATCTTAGCACGTCAATAATAGTAAAAAAAAATCCCTCATTATAACTAATGAAGGATTCCTTTCAAGAAGGTTAATTTTATTGCCGTACAATTCTCCTCACAATTTTTTGGTCATCAGATTGCATGGAGATCAAATAAGACCCCGGTGCCAGATTTGCAACATTCCATTCAACTGACTCCAATTGATCAACATTTTTTTCTGCAACTACTTTTCCAACCAGGTCAAAGATTTTCAACGTCCATTTCTGTTGTGACATCGTTTCGTTGAAACGAATAGTCAAGACATCATTCACCGGGTTTGGATATACATGTATTGATGCAGTTCCTCCGGCTTCGTCTATTCCAACCATCAGGATATTGATTGTGTGGCAGGAAGTACTTGAACAACCAGCCGCATTTGTAACGGTGAGGCAAATAACATACTGGCCTGTATTGACATAATCATGTGTAGGATTCTGTTGTGTGGAAGTTCCGCCATCACCAAAATCCCATGCATATGAAACCGGGTTGCCGGTTGAATTATCAGTACAGTTTACCGTATTAGAAAAGATAGCCTGCATATAAGATGCAGTAGGGCCAGGAGTCATCGTTGCAGTTACAGGTACACGCGGACTCACACAAGGAGCATCCTGGAGTTCCCAATCATAAAAGAAATAATAGAATCCCGCCTGGCCTGCATTGGTCCCTGTAATTGAGACAGCTCCCAACGTATAAGGCATCGTCGCCCCGGAATTGGTTCTGTAAAGGTCATTTCCGTTTTGCGTACCCAATTCAAGATTGGTTCCGACAGGAAGCAACCAGTTCAAAGTAACGCGGCTTTCACCTGCGGGAATATTCACGGTAGTCGTTTGAAGCACAGTTGAATTATCTGTCAGGGTAATTGTTTTGCTCACTGCCGCCGCCGCATACACTTTCACAGAAACCAATATAGAAGGTGCAGTGCAATCAAAGATCAGGGTGCGGTAAACACCGCCCTGGTAAAAGCTGCCTCCACCCTGGGTATTGTCATGTGGTGTGTCGAATGCAGATGCAGGGAAAATTTGCGACTCTACATAATAGTTAGTTGTTGACGTTAATGGAGGTGTATTGAATGATGCACCTGTTCCAAGTGCAACTCCACCAAGCGGCGCTGCAAACCATGTTAATACGGAATTACCTATAGCATTCAATGTAGCAGAAGTACCCTGGCAGGCTGTGCTTCCTGTCCCTGCCGGAGCAGAAGGAAGATTCACAGTGATGTAATTGTTTAACACATGGGTGTCGTTTCCGTTTGCATTTGTAGCAACCAGGGTAACAGTAAACTGACCATTCGTTGTATATGTATGAGAAGGATTTTGCTGGGTAGATGTTCCGCCATCACCGAAATTCCAACTCCATGAAGTCGGTCCGTTGATACTTAGATCATTGAATTGAACAACACCGGAACAGGTCGTTGTTGTATTCGCATTAAAGTTTGCTGTAGGAGCAGTAGTTGACAATGCACACTGCCATGTCAAAGCAAAACCGGATTGCGTAACACCCTGGTCGGAAGTCTGGCGAAGTGTGATTGATCCGCCTGTTGATGCAATGATTCCTCCATTCGGCAATGCCGTACCTGAATATTGACCAATGAGCGGGCTGGCTGTTGTAGGACCATCATAAACATAGAGGTAGTCATATCCCTGTTCAAAGCTGAAAGATGTAAATGTCAATGTTACTGTGGATGCACCTGAAGGTGTAATCGTAACTTTCGCATCGGTACCATCTGTGTAGTCACCTGTTGGACCACCGCTGTCATACAATTGTCCTGCACATCCTGTTTGTGTACTCGCCGTTCCATTTGTAGGAAGAGAAAGTATACAAGGGTTCAAAGTGTCAACGCTGATATATTGTATTGCGATGAGTGTATCAATTCCACATGTTCCGCCATCAGCGATCAGGCTGATTGTGTAATCACCGTAAGAATTATAAGTATGTATAGGCGATGAGGCGTGACTTGTATCACCATCACCGAAATCCCATACGAAGGAACCTGCATTCGAACTCAGGTTAGAAAAATTGACTGTAGCAGGAACGCTGCAGAAAGAAAGTACCGGTGCAGTGAAATCACTTGTTACACCGGGTGTAAATGCATTTCCAACACCTACTGCATGCCATGCGTCCGCGGTTGCCTCCACCTCAGGGGTGCAGGGGCCGTAAAGATCAATCGCTGCCTGGATAGCACCGAGGCGCGCATCTGCATAAGTAGAAGTGGGGGTGAGAAAAACAGTATTCATCCGGAAACAGATTTGTTCTGCTTTGGCAATACCAAGTCCTGTTACGCTGTAAGCATTTCCAAGATCATTGGTACCTGTGCCGCCTACAGTAAGAAGGTAATACCAGAAGTTTAACACACCACTATTGTTGTGTACTTCGTTGGGTGCATTCCAATATGTTCCGTTGTAGCAGTCGGGGTTATTATAAAGATTCGGGTTTGACATATCCCTGAAAGGTGTTCCACCGATTTCATCACCGATACCCCAATCTATATTTCCGCCCTTACCATAGAAACGGATTGAGTTACCCATGCAATCGCTGAAACCTTCATTCAATGCACCTGACTCATCAGCATAATTAAGCCCTGAAGTACGTTCAGTAACACCGTGCGAAATTTCATGCCCGGTTATTTCAAGCGAAGTAAGTGGTGTATATGGATTTGCGCCGTCACCATAAGTCATTTCAGTACCATCCCAGAATGCATTGGTATATCCAACATCATAATGTACATAACTCAGGATAAGCATCCCTGCATTGTCAATACTGTTTCTCAGAAATTTATTCCAGTAATAATCATAAGTCATCTCGCCGCCCCAATGTGCGTCTGTAGCATATTCATCGAGATTGGCATTTACATTGTCCCAATAATTATCTGTATCCAGAAAATCTGTGTTGGTGTAATTGGTGCTCTGTTGCAAATTATATGTTTCAATATCCACTCCTGCTCCCCTGTTGGTTTCACGGAGACGGTATGTTGTTGGATTTACACTATCTGTTACAATCTCACGGATGCCACTGTAGGCAGTGTTTGCTACTGCTGTAACATTTGAATGTTGAATACGATTCTTTGAATACATTACTTCACCACTGTTTGCGTCCACAAATACATACTCCCTTTTCAAAGGTTTTTCAGCATACACATCAAAGCGATAAGCAAGGCGATAATTGGAAGCTTTCACCTCTCCGTTCTCAGGAGCAAGCATCAGTTCACCTTCCGGAAACCATGTGGCAGCACTATTATGCGTTTGTTTTTTTATTTGCTGTTCCCACATCGGAACCTGCCACCTGTAAGTGGATGCATTCATGTAGCTGAGTGCTTTTCCAAAAGCAGACTCTTTAGTCATGCTGGCAGAAACATTCACATTGAGGTTTCCGAAAATCTGTCCGTTTATAGAAACGATTTTACCGTTCAATACATGCACGATGTACATGGTGGCTTCTACAGGAAATCCTTTATATGTTTCACGGAAACGGTAGTGCGTATAACCAAGTTTGTCTTTATCAGCGTTGAGCAGTATAAAATCATTGTCTGCTGAAAGTTTGAGTGTGTTATGTGCCCAGATACTGAAGTTTCCGAATTCAGGCTGCGCATCTTTACGGAACTGTATGGATTCCGGAAGATCACTTCTGTTACCGGTAGTGATTTTTTCCGCACCTTTTATTTTCTGTTGCGCTTCGATACCGGTGATTTCGCGGGCAAACACTGCAGATGTTAAAAATGCAGCGGCCACGAATAATACATTAAATTTTCTCATTGGATTTTAAATAGAAATTGGTTTAATAACCTGGTTTAAAAAATGGTGCGGCAAGGTAAATAATTAGTTGAAGGTGAGAAATGAAGCGGAATTGAAAGCTGGATTTCTACCCTTTTATCCTGAATATTTCAGGATTTTCATTTAAAAGGCGAAAAGAGAATGGATAAATGACAAAAAAGTGATGAAAAGTTGTGTGATCCGAAGGAGGCCAACGTAATTGAGTCAATTCTGATGTCGGCGGCAGCCAGGTTGGCGAAAATAGTTTAACCGGCTTATCTACAAAGTTAATTTTGCCCTTCAAAAATTCCTATCCTGGATGTTCCTGCAATAGTTCGTTAACAACTGACCTGAATCAGATTAACGCACCTTCATTGAAAAAAAATAGATTTCTTGGAATATCGGATTGCCCCGGAAGTGGAACCTTAAGCCTTTGCTCAGACTTTAACTTTTCTCAATCGTTCCAGGTGAACTTCGAGATTTGCAATGGCTGACTTGCTGAGGAGTTTAAACTGGGTGAATAGCATCGGTATCTCCGTGAGATGAGAATGATCCCGTGCATATTCTTCTATATTGACCAGGAGTTTCTTCAAATCATTGAAATCGAAAATTGCCACGCTGCTCTTCACCTTGTGTGCTACAGCATGAACGCTTTTCCAATCTCCACCCGGAATAGAAAATTCCAGTTTTTCAATCGCCTCCGGAACCTGTTTTAAAAAAATTTCAATCAGTTGAACAGTCAGATCCTGATCTCCACCGGTATATTTATCCAGAGATGAAATTGAGAAATGCTGGTCTGTTTCCGGGAAATGGATAGGAGCAGCAGCTTCCGTCATTGCATTGCCGATGTAGCGGCTCATGGTGGTATACAATTCTTCAGGCGTATATGGCTTGACTACATAGTCATTCATGCCGGCCTCGCGCGCGCGCATCTTTTCCTTCTCAGAAGCATCTGCGGTGAGTGCGATGATCGGTGTTTCACGAACCGGAGAAGGGAAATTCTTGCGGATCTCCTGCGTAATTTCATATCCATCCATTTCCGGCATCTGGATGTCCATCAGGATGAGGTGGTAATTGTTTTTCTTCAGAATCTCAAGAGCGGTTTTTCCGTTTTCGGCGCAATCAAATTTCGTGAAGCCGAATTTCTTCAGCATATTTTTAACAAGCAACTGGTTCACTTTATTGTCCTCAACAATGAGGATGTTGATTGATGAAAAATCCTTTTGCTCGATGACAACAGGCGTTTCTTTTTCGGGTGCATGATGCTGCTCACCGGAAATCGTAAATGCCAGGTCGAACACAAATTCGCTACCTTCATCTATTATACTCTTCACATAAATGCTTCCACCCTGCAGTTCCACCAGTTGTTTCACGATTGTAAGTCCGAGCCCGGTTCCTTCCTGCCTGCGTTTATTATTATCAGCCTGCTCGAAACTGTCGAAAATTGTCTTCAGTTTATTTTCGGGGATTCCAATGCCTGTATCTGAAATGCGGAAACGAAGTTTACATTTACTCTCATTCGCTTCTACCAGCTTGATGTCGATGGTAACCTTTCCATTCTCAGTAAACTTCAGCGCATTGGACACAAGGTTCGTGATGATCTGATTGAGCCTGATGGGATCCCCGGACAATATGTCTTTGATGTGAAAATCGATTACAGAAGTGAGGCTGATTTTTTTCTCTGCTGCCTTCACCTGCATGAGTTGAATAGTACCCTTCATCAACTCCCTGATATTAAATTCACTCTGGATGAATTCAATTTTGCCCGCGTTGATTTTTGAAAAATCCAGGATGTCGTTGATGATAATCATCAGGTTCTGTGCCGACAATTTAATTGCATCAATATATTCCTGTTGTTCGTTGGTGGGAGTGCTTTGTTCGAGAAGGTGAGCCATGCCGATAATGCCATTCATTGGCGTGCGAATCTCATGACTAACATTGGCGAGAAACTGTTCTTTCAGTTTGTCACTTAATTCGGCAATTTCCTTTTGTTTTTTAAGCTCTTCAAGGTCAAAGCGAATCTGGAGACCTTTCGTCTTCAGGTTTACTTCTTCAGATGTTACCTGTTTATCCGCTTCATAAAACAACCGGTGGTGATGCAATGCCTTATCATATTCCCCGATGCGTTCATACGCTACTGCAAGAAACTGGTGAATCTTAACCAGCTGCGCTTCCAAAGGTGACGACTGAGCAATTTTCAGCGCGCCCAGAAGGGTATCAATTGCTTTGTCGTATTGGGTGAGATCAAGGTAAAGATTACCGAGGCTTTTCTTAAGTTGTGCTTTCACAGAAGCACTGGCGCCCAGGTTTGCGAGGTCGAGGGATTCATGAAAAAAATTCAACGCCTTATCAAATTGTTTCTGCTTGGTGTATAAAATGGCGAGGCTGCCCAGTGTTTTGGCTTTCGTATCAATGTCTGTAATGTGCTCAAGCCCATTCATACTCCGGAGAAGGTAGTACTCTGCTTTCTCATGCTCGTCCATCCAGTTATAGGCATTTCCAAGCAGGAAAAATGAATTTACCATTTCCTTCCTGCTCTTTTTTTCTTCATAAACCTTCAGTGCTTTCCTGAAATGTTCTATGGCTTTATTATAATCCTGGAGATGAATATAAATTTTTCCCAATTCATTGTCGCACCAGGCAATTCCATTTTCATTTCCCAGGGCAGTTTCTATGCGGAGGCTTTTGAAAATATTTTCAAGAGCTGAAGGGCAGTCGCCCAGCTTAAAATAAATGAGACTGATTTCATTGAAACACCTGATCGTTCCCGGGCTGTCAGCAAGCTGATCGAATAACGGCAACGCTTCATTGAATTCCGTGAGTGACTTCCGGTAGCTGTTTTCGGATCCATAACACAAACCGAGATCAAAATGGGCGATGGCAATTCCTTTTCGATAGCTGGTTTTCTTAGCCAATGCCAATGCATCATGAAGCAAGGAAAATGACTGGGAGAGATTCCGCCCCCGCAGCACCTCTGCACGCTGTAATAAAATGTCTACACTTTCATTGCTCATAATTCACACTTTGCCTGTATACCTTACCCAATACTGCATTGCAGAAAACAGGTTACAAAAATCGCTATAATTTCTGAGTTAGAGTCTGATAGAAATGCAGCATTTCTTACATTTCAGAAATCAAGGCCTGAGAAGAATTTCCTGCCTTCCATATAAAACGCCTTCAGAATACTTTTGGGGTATATAACTCCCCGAATTTTTTGAGTTGCAGATTCGTTTTCCAGTGATAACTTCGATAAACCATTTTTTATTCTCCGGAAATCTGCATGTGCCCGAAGCACCGCCCTTGAATCTGCCAGTTTTCCTGTACCGGCAAAAAATTTGACCGCAGCAAGAAAATCAAAGCTCATCCTGAACCGGTAGACTTTATTGAATTCCTTCAGCGGAAGATTTTTGTAAAGCATCAATAAATTGTTTCTGAAGTTCAGGTACGTTTTGTGAGGATTGCTTTTATTCAGGGTACCTCCTCCAACGTGAAGGACGCTTGACAGGGGAGAATACCAGATTGTGCCACCCGCCTTCTGCAACCGCCAGCACAAATCGATTTCTTCCATATGAGCGAAAAAAGTTTCATCGAATCCTTTCGCTTCACGAAAAGCAGCAGATCTCACAAACATACATGCGCCGGTAGCCCAGAAAATCCGTTTTGCATCGTCGTACTGACCAAGGTCTTTTTCAATGGTATCGAAAATCCTTCCACGGCAAAAAGGATATCCATATTTGTCAATGAATCCACCCGCAGCTCCGGCATGTTCAAAAGATGATGGATCTGCATAAGATAAAATTTTCGGCTGCGCTGCAGCGATGGATAAATCATGCTCCATCATTTCAATTACCGGTATCATCCATCCCGGTGTTACTTCTACATCAGAGTTGAGGAGAATAAAATAGTCGGCCTGGATATTTTTCAAGGCTTCATTGTAGCCCCCTGCAAAACCAAAGTTCTTTTTGTGCAGGATTTGCCTGATACCGGGAAATTCATTGCGCAACACTTCACATGAATCATCAGTGGATGCATTGTCAGCAACTATAATTTCTGCATCACCGCTGTTACGGATAACGGAAGGTAAAAATTGCCGTAAAAAATTACGCCCGTTCCAATTCAGTATGACTACAGCAATCTTCATAGAAACAAAGTCACTAAAAAAAAACGCTGTAAAAAAAAGTGATGAATGATTTTCTCAACACCAATTACTTTGGATTTCTAAAATTGTCCTCCGAATTGTCGCCGTATGATTTAGGTGCCTTATCTGCGTCAAGGTCATTTCCGAACTTGGTCGTTTTCTCATGCAGCTTTAGTTGCCAGTCAAAAGCGGAAGGTTCACCTGTAACATCACTGTGCAGCAGTATATAGTCATTTGAACTCCTGTCGCGGGAATAAAAAACAAACTTTTTATTGTTCTGATTTTTTACAACGTAATAATGCCATATTTCGTAAGGATAAGAATTAGGATCATTTTCACTCGTTTCGATGGAATTGGGTTCACCGTACTGAAGATAAACACGTCCGCGATCGGAATCATACCCTTTCGTAACGCGCGTTCCATAGGCAGCCTTTACTTTATCTACCTGCACTTTATATTCCAGCCAACTTTTTTCAGGATTGGATTTATCCTGCCGCGCCCAGAAATAATAAAAGTACTGTTGCATGGATTTGATATTCCGGATCGAGATCTGGTTGTCAGCAATCTGCCGGTCAGATTTACCGGAGATGGGATAAAGGCATGCAATAAAATCCCTGAGTGTATCTTTATTGGTAATGAAAGAGACAAATGTGTTGTTGATGTCGAAGAGCGAGAAATCATCAGAAGGTTCAATATCCAAAACAGTTGCTTTAAAACTGCGCTGAAAAAAGACTGACTTATGAGCCATCATTTCATTGCTCTTATTCCTCACTTCAATATTCAAGGTATAATTTCCTGAAGTAACCTGCGCAAGCGGAATCTCGCCCAGCAATACACTCACATCAGCGGTCTTCATTTTCTTAGAGACGACAAGATCATTCAATACCTGTTTGTTGTTGTCATTGACAATGGCATATCTCACAAGATAAAAATCGTCACCAAGCATAAGTTTCGAATTATAAATCTCACAATAAAACCTGATGTGATCCATGGTCTCGGGATAAAAATCGCTGATATACGGCACCAGGTCATATCCGCTCTTCGACATCTTACTTTCAGCCTGGCTTTTTTTGAATGACTCCAGCAATTCAATATCTGAAATGGAAACATTTTCCACCGGGAATTTAATATCTACTTTTTGCGTTGCGGTGAATTTTGAATCATAAGTATTTTTATCGGAAATAGTTAGTTCCAATGTATAGGATCCATTGGATGCCGGGATTCGTTGTTGATCCATGAAATTCGGTTTGTATGCTGATTCATTTTCCAGCTCAGGACTCAACAGGTTATACTTATCAAAAAAAATAATTTTGTCGTCCTTCTTCAACACCCACTGAACTTCAATTTTACTTTGTAATTTATTGTTCAGTCCGGGTGAAAAATTAACGGATGAACCAATTACGGTGATGTAGGTTTCAATAAATGCGTTTCCCTGTGGCTGGTTGAAAGTGCAGAAAGAAAAGAATGCAGACATCTTACCGGAAACGATGCCGCTATTGAAGAAAAGGACGGCAAGCGAGGCAACAATTATTTTTTTCATCTGTTTCTAATTGATTTAAAAAGGTCAGATGGTATGCCCATGATATTCTTAACTATTGATGTTTTGGAATCATGGGCATTTCATGACAAATTTATTAACGAGTAAAGTTACTGCTTTTTGTGAAGCCGTTTTAGTTAATGAATTTCAGGGCGAATAAATTTTACGGGAAAATATACATGTCTAAGGACGGCATAAACTCGGCATTTGATGAAGCAGCCACTCACCCGCTACTCCCTCTCCCTTCCATTTAAATCTTTGCAGAGGGGGTACATATTTCCGATAAAGGTTTGAAAATAAATGGCAGGAAAATTAGGAAAAAAAGCGGTTTGTAAAGGTTTGTCGAAAATGTGGCAACACGATATAAATAAAGTACCTGGTAAAGGTGGAAACTAAGGATTATAAAAATATTTATTTTCCTCAAAACCTTACACTTCCTTTCTCCGTTACAATAACCACACATCAATTTCGTTATTCAATTATGCAAAGGTTTAACCTAACTCCTTACTTATTCTTTCTTTCCACATTCCTGGTTGGCAGTTCGAGCACATTTGCCGCAGATCAGAAAATGACACGCGAGCAGTACATATCCAGGTATAAGGATGATGCCGTTCGCGACATGAAAAAGACAGGAGTTCCTGCCAGCATTACCTTGTCTCAGGCATGTCTCGAAAGCCAGGATGGGAACAGTCCGCTGGCAATTGAAGCCAACAACCATTTCGGCATCAAATGCGCAAATTGGACTGGCGATACCTACACCCAGGATGATGATCAGCGGGATGAATGTTTCCGCAAATACAAAGGTGCACTTGAATCCTATGATGACCACTCGGATTTTCTGAGAACACGTCCACGTTATGCTGACTTGTTCCTGCTCGACAATACCGATTATGCTGCCTGGGCAAAAGGATTGAAGAAAGCCGGTTATGCTACCAACCCGCAATATGCGGAGAGGTTGATCAAAATTATTGAAGACAATAAATTATATGAACTGGATCGCGGCAATGACATTCCGAAAGAAATATATGAGGCAGTTGCAAGTTCACGCCCTGAGCCGATCCTGAAGAAGACGACAACTACGCCTTCACGGATATTGGTTCCGACAAGTGAAGTGATCAACCCTTTTGGCGGGCACCAGGTTTTCTTTAATAATGAGACGCCTTATATAATAGCAACTTCGGGAGATAGCTACCGCAGCATTGCTGATGAATTTGAAATGGGAGAATGGCAGGTGTTGAAATACAATGAAGCAGATAAAAGCACTCCTATTGATGAAGGCGACAAAATATATTTAAAGCCGAAAAGACGCACCGGAGACCGCAGTTTCTATACTGTAAAACCCGGACAATCACTTCATGACATTGCACAGGAACAAGGCGTCAAGCTTCGCCTGCTTTTAAAATGGAATGACCTGAGCGAGAATGCGGAAGTTAAGCCAGGACAGAGGGTCTTTCTGCAGAGTAAGAAGTCATAAGAAGGACAACCAGGCAGCCGTCACAAGGATATCCGGAACAGCCGTCGTTGATAAAACCTAAACAGCCATCAATACCTGCCTGCTGGTAGGCAGGAGTCATTGAGTCATTGCGATCAACCGGGCAGCCGTCATTACTCATAATGTCAACAGGTATTAAATGAATACAAATTTCTTGTAACTTGTGACTTGCAACTTGTGACTTGTGACTTGATACTTATCTCTCTTCTCCATTAGAAAGTAATCTTCAATAAGAAAGGTTCCCCATCTCTCTCAACCGGCATTAGCACAGTTTCCTCGTCCACTTGCTTTGCAGAATGCGGGATCACTGCTGTATTGAGCGATTCCTCAAAAAGTGTATTCGTCTGCTGCTCTCCTACCCCACTGATAGTTGTGATCAGCACTGAACTCTGATCTGAAATGTATTTATTATAAATGCACATGATTTTCCCATTAATGATGGCAGAAAAGTAAGAAGAGTAGTATCCTCCATCATCAGTGGAGTTCTGGTCTTTCTGGATATTGTTGCTCCACAAAATGGACCCATCAGGATTTATTGAAAGAGCTATGATATTTCCATAATGATAGTAGTAGTGGTCTACCCACATCTGAAGATAATAATCCCAGTAGGAGCGCGTGGTAATATTAAATGATTCCGCCACGATCGCTGCGCCGGCATCTTTCCTGATGATACTTCTGTCGATGGAATAATTCACCAGCTCATTGTTTTTCATCCGGCCTTCGGTAGCGAGTTTTCGCAAAAATTCCTGTGTAAACGTGGACGCAACAACTGGCGTTGGCAATAGCGAATCCTCACTAAGTGAATAGTAAAATATTCCTGCTGTTGAATAAGTGGTATTCAAAGAATAAAATCCGGAGACGACAATCCGGTGGTTCATGTTATCGGCACTAATGGCCACATCAGTAAGGAATTTATTTTCGAGCCTGATTGCATTTTGAGCCACGAGGTCTTTTTCCGGCTGGTAAGAAATCAGTTTGTAAAAACTCTCTCCGGGATTTTTTACCCGCTTCTCAGAAGTAAATTCAATGCCGAGCAGGTAAAAATTTCCCGCGTCAGAAAGAACGGATGAGATAGGTCCGAATAACTTCGCTTTTACAGGGACATCAATTTCCTTCTTTGCAATAACATGCAGTGAAGTATCGAAGATTGAAATGGAATAACGTTGTTGCCCGTTTTCGATCGAGACGGAGCGCAGTGCACAAGCCACAAGGTTTTTGCTGTGTGAAAAAATAAAATCCGGTTTGTTGTCATCATCCACTTTATCAGCGCCTGTTTCAAGGACCAATACCGCCGGATCCGAAATATTTCCAGCGCCATCCAGCTTTTGGACATACAGCTTGAGTTGCTTTTCCTGCTTATCAAAAATGGAATAAAGTACAGCAACGTGGTTGCCGACAATTCCGACATCACAGATACCGGATTCCTTCAACCCGAGGTCAATTGGCCGCGAAAACCTGGTTCGAAGATCATCGTCAAATAGCTGCAGGAGATATTTTCTTGAACGAAATCCTGAACGGTTTTTATCATTGCTGAAAGTGAGATTGCTTCTCAGAAGGTAATAGCCGTCGTCCGTTTCGCCAAGAATATTCAAGTACGGAAATTTCCTGTCGTCAGTCATCGGTGCGCTCCATTTTACGGTTTGGGCAAAGCCGGCATGATTAGATACCAGGAAAACAAAATATATAATGGCGGTGACAATTTTTTTCATCAATATTCTACCTGGGCAGGTTGCTGTTTGATTGAGGTGCAAAGTTCACCAAATCTTTAATAACAATCATTTCATTTTTAATTTTCATGCCACATTACTTACAACATTAGAAATTAATCCCGGAGGAATTGAGTCACTGCAGTGGATGTGCACCAAGGCGACCATTTTCACACATTAAAACCTTTTCTAACTTCGTCCCTCGTTTATAACCCAGGATACTTCAAACACTAAAATTAACCGATATGAGTACACTTGCTTCAGGCGTTCAGAAAAAAGTAGATGCTTTTATGCAGCACATCACTGCAAAGAATCCGGGTGAAAAAGAATTTCATCAGGCCGTGCACGAAGTTGCGATGACTGTACTTCCTTTCATTGAAGACAAACCGGTTTATGAAAAAGCAAAAATCCTGGAGCGCATCGCAGAACCGGAGCGAGTAGTGATGTTTCGTGTGCCCTGGATGAATGACCAAGGGGGTTTCGAAATTAATCGTGGCTTCCGAATCCAAATGAGCAGCGCCATTGGTCCTTACAAAGGAGGTTTGCGTTTTCATCCTACTGTTTACCTCGGCATCTTAAAGTTTCTTGCTTTTGAACAGGTGTTTAAAAACAGCCTGACTACTTTGCCTATGGGTGGCGGAAAAGGCGGTTCTGATTTCGATCCGAAAGGAAAATCAGACAATGAAGTGATGCGGTTCTGCCAGAGTTTTATGACGGAATTATTCAGGCATATCGGTGCTGACATAGATGTACCTGCCGGAGATATCGGCGTTGGCGGTCGTGAAGTGGGATTTTTATTCGGGCAATTTAAAAGACTGAGTGGTGAATTTACAGGTGTACTTACAGGTAAAGGAATGCAGTTTGGCGGAAGCATGATCCGTCCGGAGGCAACCGGTTACGGCTGTGTTTACTTTACACAGGAAATGCTGAAGACCAACGGCGATAGTTTAAAAGGGAAAAATGTGGTTATCAGCGGGTCTGGAAATGTATCGCAGTATGCTGCGGAGAAGTGCATTCAGCTGGGAGCAAAAGTTTTAACGCTCAGCGACAGTGACGGATACATTTACGACAAGGATGGAATTGACAAGGAAAAGCTTCAGTATATCATGGAACTGAAAAATGAAAAGCGTGGTCGGATTAAAGAGTATGCAGATAAATACAAATGTGAGTTCGTGAAAGGCAAAACTCCATGGGGTGTAAAGTGTGATGTTGCATTGCCATGTGCCACCCAAAATGAATTGAATGTAGATGATGCGAAAGTATTGGTGAAGAACGGATGTATCGCAGTTGCAGAGGGCGCTAACATGCCGTCTACTCCCGAAGCAATGGATGTTTTCATCAATCACAAAATTCTATTCGCGCCTGGTAAAGCGTCCAATGCCGGGGGTGTTGCTGTATCAGGATTGGAAATGAGCCAGAACTCGCTGCGTCTTTCCTGGTCGCGTGACGAAGTGGACCAGCGGCTACTGGGAATCATGAGCAGCATTCACAGCACCTGTGTGAAATATGGAACAAGCAATGGTTTCACTAATTATGTGAGTGGCGCCAACATCGGTGGATTTGTAAAAGTTGCTGATGCCATGCTGGCTCAGGGACTGGTGTAAAACTTGAAATAGATGTTGTGATTGCCAAAGTGAACCAGGCTATCGGATTGTTTGTGGTTGACGCCCCCCTATCGATCAATGAAAAACATAAGTAATTTCCTTCTGATTTCCCTGCTATTTGCGTCCTGTACTCCCATGCGGTTTGTAAAGCCACTGGAAAAGAAACAACAGGCCGCCAATCTTTCACTGGGTGGTGAACTAATCAAATACAATTCCTTCACCATCCCGATTCCTTTTCTTACTGCGAACTATGGATATGGCATAGACAGTTCTCTCACAGGATTTGCATCATTGAATATTACTTCTGCACTCTTCGGGAATTTCCAGTTTGGTTTGGGTGCAACAAAACAAATCCTGAAGCAACATCAATATTGCCCGGCGCTTAGTGTTTCCCCTGCCTTTGATTTTATTTACAGGAATAAAAATGCAGTAAAGTTTTACCCGCAACTTGCCATGAATGCATTCTGGGAATATGGAAAGAAAAAAAATCTCGTTTACCTGGGCATAGACAACTGGTTTGAGTTGGGGACAAAAAGAGCCTTCGGACGAAAACAGGAAAACCATTGGTTCTTTATGCCGGCCTTGGGTCATAGCTTCTGCGGAAAGAAAGGAAGCTTTACAACTGAAGTGAGGGTCATTGCTCCTAACATCTCCAATGAAAAACTTGTTATTGAATACGTGACACCATTAGGTACCCAAGGTGCTTTCGGGGTTTACATTGGTTACACGCGTAAATTTTAAGCGATGCAAAAATTATTGTTCCTGCTTATAACTATTTCAACTCTTTCGGGCTGCTTCGACCTGGACGATAACCTCTACAATCCTTCAAAGATTTCCGAATACAAATTGGATGACTACAATGGAGATAACGATTTTCACCTGGACCTCTCCTATCGCATTCCTGATTCACTGGTCCACATTTTTACACTCTCTTCACAAGCCGGTGATGAATCATCCTCCACTAAAATTTATGCAATTTATATCGGAAGCATGTCGCATATTGCAACGGATACTGTAATCATGTATTGCCACGGGAATAAAGACCACATGGATGGATACTGGACACGTGGAGAGCTGCTGGCAAATACCGGAAGTAAAAATCGATTTGGTATTATGATGGTTGATTATCGTGGCTATGGAATGAGTGAAGGCCAATCTTCAGAAAATGGTTTGTATGCAGACGTAGATGCAGCGTTGAAATGGTTGAAAAGCAAAGGACTCACAGACTCAAGACTGGTTATTTACGGTTTTAGCCTGGGGTCGGCTCCGGCAACCAAACTTGCTGCAGAAAATTACAGCATGAAACCGTCGAAGCTCATGCTGGAAGCACCATTTGCATCGGCTGAAACGATGATTCAGGATGGCTCGGGATTGGATTTGCCAGGAGATTTTTTCACTTCCTTATCCGTCAATAATGGGGAAGAAATAAAATCTGTCAGTCAGCCTTTCTTCTGGATCCATGGAGAAGCGGACGATTTTTTAAACATCGAAACCCATGGACAGGTTGTCTTTGATAATTACAGCGGCTCTTATGGTGAGGCACACCGCATTCCGGGCGCCAACCACCGTACCATTCAAACAACCATGGGTTTTCAGGCTTACATGAATGCAGTTGAAGATTTCATTACGCTGCATTAAGTTTTTCTGGCTTCATATTCCTGTCAGTCGGCCAATATTATTCATTACTTTTGAAATTCAATACCATTCCTATGAAAGCATATACAGCTTTTCTTTCTGTTATGTTTATCGTTCAAACTTCTTTTGGACAGTTAAATGTTGCGTTCCGTTCACAGATGTCTTTTCCGGGAATTGCTTCTTCAAATATCTGGGGATATGTAGATTCACTAGGTAATGAATATGCGCTCGTTGGAACTTCTGATGGTGTGCGCATCATAGACGTCACCAATCCTGTATTGCCTGTTCAACGTTTTATTGTCACTGGAAATAATTCAAGCTGGCGCGAAATTAAAACGTGGGGCAAGTATGCATTTGTAACCACAGAAGCAACTGCACCCAATCCCGGGATTCAGATCATCAATCTTTCAAACCTTCCTGCATCTGTTACTTCCTCTTATTGGCGCGGAACAGGAGCCATTAATAACCTGCTTACGAAAGCGCATGCACTGCATATAGAAGCAGGATATCTTTATCTCTATGGAACAAACCTATATGGAGGAGCTCCTCTGATTATAAACCTCCTCCCCGATCCGTGGAATCCTGTATATGTCGGCACGTGCAACTACGCTGCATCTCCCTATGTGCATGATGGTTTTGTACGGAATGATACCTTATTTGCTGCACACATCTACGCCGGCATTTTCAATGTATGGAATGTGGCTAACAAAGCGGCTCCGGTTTTGGTAGCGACACAACTCACTCCTGGTGCCTTTACACACAATGCCTGGCTGACTGACAACAGCCGCATCCTGCTCACGACTGATGAAGTAAGCAATTCATACCTGACGGCTTACGACATCAGTGATCCGTATAACATTACTGAACTGGACAGGATCCAATCGCAGTTTCCCGCTTCCGGTTCTATTGTTCACAACACATATGTAAGAAATGATTTTGCTGTTACTTCCTGGTACCGTGACGGCATTACGATTGTGGATGCAAGCCGCAGGGGAAACCTGGTGACAACAGGTTATTATGATTGCAACACATCACTCGCCGGAAACGGGTTCAATAGTATCTGGGGTGTTTATCCATTTCTTCCTTCCGGAAATCTGGTATGTTCAGATATCGAACAGGGATTGTTTGTGCTGAGCCCAACCTTTGTAAGAGCGTGTTATCTCGAAGGAATAGTAACCGACAGCACCACCGGTTTTCCGCTCCCTAATACGCTCGTAGAAATTCTTTCAACCACAGTTACAGAGCTTTCCAAAATTACCGGTGATTATAAAACCGGAACACCAACTGCCGGCACTTACAGCATCCGTTTTTCGAAGGCAGGATACATCACCAAGGTGATTAACAATGTAGTGCTCGTGAATGGAAATCTTACTGCGCTGAATGTTGAGTTGGTACCGATTACTACAATTACTGTTACTGGTAATGTAAAAAGTACTTCCTCAGGAATCAATATAAATACATCAAATGTGAAATTTGAAAATGCCTTGTATACGTACAATACAGCAACAAATGCAAGTGGCAACTTTTCAATTCCGGGCGTTGTTCCGGGAAATTACGACATCACAATCGGCAAATGGCTCTATAAAAATATGTGTGTCACGATGAATGTAAATTCAGCCTCATCACCTATGGCCTTTTTATGTGATACAGGAATCTATGATGACTTTACTTTCAATTATGGCTGGACGGTAACAGGTTCTGCGAGTACCGGGGCCTGGACAAGGGTTGTTCCTGTTGGCACTACGTTTTCTGTAACAGGTGATGCAAATCCCGCTGAAGATGCAGGTGGAGACTGCTCGAAGTTATGTTACGTGACAGGAAATGGTGGCGGAACTTATTCTTTTGATGATGTCGACAATGGAAGCACACTTATTACTTCCCCTGCTTTTAACCCGTTGCTTTATCCGAATCCAAAGGTCAATTACAGCAGGTGGTTCTTTAATATTCCTTCAGCCAATCCTGCAAATGACACCTTAATTATTTCAATAACCAATGGCTTCTCAACAGTCGTACTGGAAAATGTTGTTGCCGCAACGCTACCAGGGATGTCGCAATGGGTGAGCAAATCCTTCCTGATTTCGAGTTACATCACGCCCACTTCAAACATGCGGCTGATTGTTTATACAGAAGACCAGGCAGCAACGGGTAATGCACTTGAAGCAGGGTTTGACTTTTTCAGCGTGAGCAACAACTCTCCGTTACCGGTAGAATTGATATCATTCAGCGCTACAGCAATGGATGTATACAACGAGCTGGCATGGACGACAGCAAGTGAATTGAATAACGATCGTTTTGAAATTGAAAGATCTGTGGATGGAATTAGTTTTGCTGGAATCGGAGCGGTTGATGGTGCAGGGAATTCAACAGTTGCACATATATATGAGTACCAGGATCCTTATTCTGAACCAGGCACTGTATATTACAGACTCCGCCAGGTTGATTATGACGGAACTGCAACACATTCAGAAATGGTAGCCGTTAAACGGGTAGATAAGCCTTTGCAATTTGCATCTGTATTTCCCAACCCAGCTACCGATTTATTAATGATAGCGATTCATAAAATAAATGACGATCCCACCCTGCTTGAGATATTTGATGTATTTGGAAAAATAATTTTTTCCAAATACATCCCCAGTGGAATTAGAACTGAAAAGATTGACCTCAAACAAGAGGGATTCACACCTGGCTTATATCAAATAAGAATTAGTGACAGCAATAATTTTTACCATTCAAAATTTTTGAAAAGGTAGTCGCACGCTGAGTCATAGCTGCTGATGATAAGCAAATGACTTAAATTCGCTGCATCGATAAATGTTGGCACAAGTTTTTACCTGGGTATGTACGTCAAAATAAAATTTAAGTGAATGAGAGCTTCCGGTTTCGTAGTCCTGGAGGAATCGTCGCGCTTTCTTTTGATACAGGAATCATCACGCAAACGAAAAGGAGCATGGTATTTCCCGGGCGGCAAAATCGAAGCAGGTGAAAATATTAAAGCCGGAACCATCCGGGAAGTAAAAGAAGAAAGCGGGATGATCGTGGAATTGGTTTCCCTCTTTTACATCAAATATTATGAAGGTGAAGATGATAAAATGGAGCTTTTTTTCAAAGGAAAAATAACCGGAGGAAGCCTAAAGCAAACAGCGGACAAAGAGTCACTGAATGCCGGCTGGTTTACGCTAAAAGAAATTAAGGAAATGAAACTCAGGGAGAATGCATGGCCATTGATCAAACTCAGTATGAATCAATCAGGAACAATTCCTGTGGACAATTTCAAAATTTACGCTGATAAATTTACGCGCCCGACCGGTGTGTGGAAGCGCTTATTGCATTTTTTATCCGGAAGGAAGAATTAATATAAATACCAAAACACAACTATGGAGAACACAGCAAAAATTCCGGTCTATGCAAAACTTTCACTGATTGTAACAGGAATCCTTGCATTCTTTTATATTTTATACATCGGTCAAAGCATAGTTGTTCCTATAGTCTTCGCAACAATCATTGCAATATTATTGAACCCATTGGTTAATTTCCTTTGCAATAAAAAAGTAAATAGGCTTTTAGCAATAATTCTTGTTTTGACATTTGCCATTATCCTTATTGCGGTACTCATTTATTTTATTGGTTCACAGCTAACCATGTTCAATGATTCCATGCCGGCATTCAAACAGAAATTTGGTGCTTTATTCAATGAAATATTGAACTGGGCTTCAAGCACATTTAATATCAGCACAATAAAAATTCATGCATGGATTGAAAAAATGAAATCCGAAGGAATGAGCAACAGCTCTGCGGTTATCGGGCAAACATTAGGAACGATCAGTGGAGTTCTGGTGCTCGTCTTCCTGTTACCTGTATATGTTTTTATGATACTTTTTTATAAACCATTGCTGCTGGAATTTATTGCACGCATATTTAAGCGCAGCAAACATGGAGTGGTAGCAGAAGTTTTAGTGGAAACCAAAACGCTGATCCAAAGTTACCTCGTGGGTTTGTTATTGGAAGCTACCCTGGTGGCAATACTGAATTCCATTGGACTGCTGATTATTGGTCTCGACTATGCCATCCTGATCGGAATCATTGGCGCTTTGTTAAACATCATACCTTATATAGGAGGTGTTGTAGCAATTGCAATTCCAATGTTGCTGGCGATCGCTACGAAAAGTCCGATTGATGCACTCTGGGTCTTTGTCGCTTATGTAATCGTCCAGTTTATCGACAATAATTTTTTCGTGCCAAAGATTGTTGCAAGCAAAGTGAAAGTAAATGCACTCGTCTCCATCATAGTTGTATTGATCGGAGGCGCATTGTGGGGAATTTCCGGAATGTTTCTATCGATTCCGCTCACTGCTCTTATCAAAGTAGTTTTTGACCGAGTGGAGTCGCTTTCAGCTTTTGGTTTTCTGATAGGCGACAATCAACCGGAAATCGGGAAAGTGATTTTTAATTTTAAAAAGTCAGCAGCAAAAAAAGGAAAGCCCTGATCTGAATCGTTGCCCTGGTATCAGGATCAATTTAAAAAGTAGATTGAAATATTTAGAATCGAAGCAAATGTGATCCAAAGTAAATATGGAATTTGCAGGTATGCAGCGACCGGATGGATTCGCCTGAATATTGTGATCATATAAATAATACATGCCCACAAAAGCAGAATATCAACGATTGCAATTAAAATAAAATGGCATGAAAAAAATAAAATACTCCACAGGAAATTCAAGACCAGCTGACAACCGAAACTGATGAATGCCTTTTGTCGTAAGGGTGTTTTAAATGTATTCCAGATAAGATAGATGGATATTCCCATCAATACATATAGGATAGTCCAAACAGGAAAAAAAATACCATTAGGCGGATTGAAACTTGGTTTTAGCAATGTGGTAAACCATGTTCCATTGATTTCACTTTTTGTAA